>CALHJX010000206.1:0-5343 GCA_938033385.1 uncultured Collinsella sp.
CCCCCTGTGCCTGCTCACCGAGGCAAGCGACGACAGCCCCGTGCGTCGCGAGCGTGCCGAGGCCTTTGCCGACGAGCTTTCGCGACGCGGCCTTGCGGGCGAGGTCGTCACCCTGGCCGATGGGGGTGCCACGGGCGTTGGCCGCTTGGACGAGACCATCCGCGGCTATGCAGGTAAAAAGCTCGGCCTCATTGCCGTCAACGGCCTGGTCTTTCTGCGTTTGACCGAGGCGCTGGCGCAGCTGGGACCCTCGTTGCCGGCTGGTCTCAAAATCGCGACGTTTGACGATTGCCCCTGGAACCACGTGCTCTTTGGCGGCGTCACCACGGCCGCGCAAGACACCCTTACCATTGCCGAGTGCGTAGTCGAGCGCCTCTCCGAGCGCATCGATGTTGTTACCACCACCGTGGGCGAGGCCGCAAAGCTGGCGCCCAAACGCATCGAGATCCCCGGCCACATCGAACACCGCGCATCGACCTCGCGCTAGTCACTCGTTCGCAACTGCCTGTTCGCGCACGTTTTTTGAGCGCTTGATACGCTTTAACCCTGCGGAAACATTTTTCTGCGATAGTATCTGCGATATAGACCAGTCGAAACCCGCCCGAAAGAAAGGGGAGCGACATGAACCAGCAGAACATCGATTACGTACTCCGTTCCGTAGAACAGCGTGACATCCGCTTTGTGCGTCTGTGGTTTGTCGACATTCTCGGCCGCCTCAAGAACTTTGCCATTAGCCCCGAGGACCTCGAGGTCGCTTTTGAGGAGGGTATTGGCTTTGACGGCTCTGCCATCGAGGGCTTTGCCACGCCCGAGGAAGCCGACATGCTGGCGTTCCCCGATGCTTCTACCTTCCAGATTCTGCCGTGGCGCCCGAGCCATAACGGCGTCGCCCGCGTGTTCTGCGACGTGTGCACTCCCGATCGCAAGCCGTTTGCCGGCGACCCACGCGATGCGTTGCGCCGTATGTTCTATAAGGCCGAGAAGGCCGGCTACCTGCTCAACGTGGGCGCCGAGCTGGAGTACTACTACTTCCCCGACGAGCACACCCCCGAGCCGCTCGACAACGTGGGCTACTTCGATCTTTCGGTGAGCGATGCCGCTCGCGACCTGCGCCGCAACACGGTCCTCACGCTCGAGAAGATGTCCGTGCCCGTGGAGTACACCTTCCACGCCGCCGGCCGCTCGCAGCACGGCATGAGCCTGCGCCACGCCGAGGCCCTGAGCATGTCCGACGCCATCACCACGGCCAAACTCATCATTAAGCAGCAGGCCTACGAGAGCGGTTGCCACGCCTCCTTTATGCCCAAGCCGTTGGCAGGCGAGGACGGCAGTGCTATGTTCCTGTGCCAGTCGCTATTCGACCACGACGGCAACAACGTCTTTTGGGGCGAGGACGACGAGAGATACCATCTCTCCGACATCGCCAAACACTACATGGCCGGTATCCTGGCGCACGCGCGCGAGATCAGCGCCATCACCAACCCCACGGTCAACTCCTACAAGCGCATTACTACCGGCGGCGACTCCGTGCCGCAGTACGCCACGTGGGGCCTGCGCAACCGCGCGAGTATGGTCCGCATCCCGGTCTACAAGCCCGGCAAGCAGCTGTCCACGCGCATCGAGCTGCGCAGTCCCGACCCCATGGCCAGCCCGTACCTGGTCAACGCCGTCACGCTGGCGGCTGGCCTGGACGGCATCGAGCGCAAGCTGGAGCTCCCGCCCGAGGCAACGGCCGAGACGCTCAAGCTCACCGACCGCCAGATGGTCGAGGCCGGCTACACGCCGCTGCCGCGCTCGCTCAAAGAGGCGCTCGACGTGTTTGAGGACTCGCAGTTTATGAAGGATGCCCTCGGCGAGCACATCCACAGTTTCTTCCTTAAAAAGAAGCGCGACGAGTGGCATAAGTTTGAGTCCACGATCACCGAGTGGGAGATCAAGCACTACCTGGCGAACTCCTAATCGCGCTGGCTTGTTCCAGTACGATTGAGCTCATTTCCTTGGAGGCCGATATGTCCGAAAAGAGTGCCCTGTTCATGGCGCGCACGACGCGCTTCCACGAGTTTGCCCGCAGCTTGACGACCACCTTGGGTGTCGAGGTGAGCCTGGCCACCCCCGATTCGCCGACTGCGGCGCACGACTTTGACCTGCTGATCCTCGATTCCGATGGCATCCGCAGCGACCGCATAGATCAGATTGCCAAATGGCTTGACGATCGCGGCGGCGTCCCCATGTTGGTGATCGTCGACGACGAGGCGCTCGGCACCCTGCGCCTGCCCAATCACGCGCATGCCGACTTTGTATGCCCCACGGCGACGCCCAACGAGCTTAAGGCTCGCGCACAGCGCCTGATGGGCGAGGAGGAGACCGTCGCCGCCGACGATGTGCTCAACATCGATAACCTCGAGATTAACCTGGCCACCTACCAGGTGACACTCGATAACGAGCCCATCGACCTGACGCTGATGGAGTACTCGCTGCTGAGCTTTTTGGCGACGCATCCCAACCGTGCCTACAGCCGCGAGGTACTGCTGCACCGCGTGTGGGGCTTCGAGTACTGCGGCGGCACGCGCACCGTCGACGTGCATATTCGACGCATCCGCTCCAAGGTGGGCCCGCAGATCGCGGCACACATCACCACCGTCCGCGGCGTGGGCTATCTGTTTAAGGACTAGATTTCCACCACAAAGGGGACAGGCACCTTTGTGGTGGTTTTGCCGTAGGCCGAGTTCTTTCGGGCCTGCAACAGAACTTAAGCCTTCCTAAAAGATTACGTTCTCATACACGTTCGCCCGCATATTGGGGTACAACTCAACGTGAACAATGATGGCCCGCCACATGTTTGGCGGGCCTTTGGTTATTTGACGAAAGGATCGCAGCCATGAGCGAGAACGATTCCCAGCGTCCCCAGGATGCGGGCAACGCTGGCGAGACCCAGCAGCAGCCGCGTGTGCAGGTGGAGTCGACGCCTGCCGGCAGTAACATTCCCTACGTGCAGGCTTACGATACACAGACCGGCCAGCCGCTGGGCGGTCAGCAGGTTGTAAACAAGCACACGGTGGTCAAGACCAAGACCAAAAAGCTGCCGATCTTTATTACGGCACTCGCCGGCTGTGCCTGCGGAGCCCTGCTGGTCATTGCGCTCATTATGAGCGGCACGCTCGATATTGGCGGCGGCAGGAACGCCGTGACGGCGGGTGCTTCGGGTTCTTCGACGCAAAAGATCACGATTGACTCCGAGGACACCACGCTGGCCGAGGCCGTCTCTGCCAAGGCGTTGCCCTCCGTCGTTTCCATCACCGCCACTTCGAGCGGCAGCCAGAATGGCTCGCTTTCGCAGTCTGCTGATGAGTCGGATAGCTCGGGCAGCGTCGGTTCGGGCGTGGTGCTCGATACCGAGGGCCACATCCTCACCAACAACCACGTGGTCGATGGTTACGACCAGTACGTGGTGACCATGGACGACGGCACCACCTACGAGGCCGAGTTCGTGGGCAACGACGCCTCGAGCGACCTGGCCGTCATCAAGCTCAAGGACGCCGACGCCTCCAAGCTCACGCCGATCGAGATCGGTGACTCCTCCAAGCTCAACGTGGGCGAGTGGGTCATGGCGATCGGTTCGCCGTTCGGCAACGAGCAGTCTGTCTCCACGGGTATCGTCTCGGCGCTCTATCGCTCCACGGCCATGAGCTCTACCAGCGGCAACACCATCTACGCCAACATGATCCAGACCGATGCCGCCATCAACCCGGGCAACTCCGGCGGCGCGCTCGTTAACGATAACGGCGAGCTCGTGGGCATCAACTCGCTCATCGAGAGCTACTCGGGCTCCAGCTCGGGCGTGGGCTTTGCTATTCCCGTTAACTACGCCAAGGACATTGCCGACCAGATCATCGACGGTAAGACGCCGGTGCACCCGTACCTGGGCGCCACGCTCTCGAGCGTCAATGCGCTTAACGCCCGCACCAACAAGCTGAGTACCGATAGCGGCGCGTATGTGGCGAGCGTTGTCGAGGACGGTCCTGCAGCCAAGGCCGGCATCCAGGAGGGTGATGTCATTACCAAGCTGGGCGACGATGAGATTACGAGTGCCGATGGCCTGATCATCGCGCTGCGCAGCCACGAGGTGGGCGAGAAGGTCGAGATTACGCTCGTGCGCGGCAAGGAAGAGAAAAAGGTCACCGTCGAGCTGGGCTCCGACGAGGAGCTGCAGAACCAGCAGCAGGACGATAGCGCGACCGACACCGGCAACGGCGGTATTACCGACGAGCAGCTGCGCCAGTATCTGGAGGAGCTGCTGGGCCAGCAGGGCCAGGGTCAAGGTTACGGCCAGGGTTTCTAGCGAGCCGTTTCGCACATATCGAAGCCAGAGGGGCTGTCCCATCAACGTGGGACAGCCCCTCTTTTCTCATTGATCCGTTGGGGACGGAGGAAAACGGATCACTTGGGGCTGACAAGAGGCCTGGTTCGTAATGGTCTGGACAGTTAGTTCAGATACGTATAAATCTGGGGCAGCTTGGGATGCGTTTTGAGCAATTTTTGATTGGGATGGGGCTCGAATGGGTGTTTGGAAGGGAGAGCGGGACGTTTACATGGTCTCGAGGAGCCCAAATTAGTTGAAACAGGGGTGTTCGTGCCTGATTCAGCTCTAGGATTTATACGTATCTGAACTAACTGTCCACTCCAGTCTGGCGGCTGCCGATTCGGTGCGGTTTGAGACCGCTATTCGGCCCCATCGTGACCGGTGGTACTCTAGTATCCGTTTGAAATCGAGCGAAGGAGTGCCGCTATGGAGCAATCGAGCCTGTTTGGTGACGGCGTGGACATCGATACCGAAACGCCCGCGAGCGCGGATGCCGCTGTACCGACCGATGCCCGTACCCAGGCGGCAGCGCGTGCGGCCGAGCTGCGCCACGAGCTCGATTACCACGCCTATCGCTACTACATGCTCGATGCGCCCGAGATCACGGACGCCGCCTTTGACAAAATGCTCGTTGAGCTGCAGGAAATCGAGGCCACCTACCCCGACCTGGTGACGCCCGACAGCTATACCCAGCGTGTGGGCGGATACGTGAGCGAGCAGTTTACGCCGGTAACGCACATGGCACGCATGTATTCCATGGATGATGCCATGGACCTGGACGAACTCGACGCGTGGCTCCAGCGCGCCGAGGATGCGCTCGGTGCCGGTAGCGTCACCTATACCTGCGAGCTCAAGATCGACGGCCTGGGCGTGGCGCTTACCTACCAAAACGGAACCTTCGTGCGCGCGGCCACGCGCGGCGACGGCACCACGGGCGAGGACGTGTCGCTCAACGTGCGAACCATCAAGGACGTGCCCATGCA
>CALHJX010000207.1:0-1506 GCA_938033385.1 uncultured Collinsella sp.
GGTGCGACCTCCAGCGTCGTCTTCGGCTTGATTGTGGAATCTGCGGGCTTCACGGTGACGGGCGCGTCTGCAGCTTCAGTTTCAACCTCAACCTGCGTCGCGCTCTCATTCTCGACGCTCGACTTTGCCTCGATGGGCGTGGATGCCATGGTGGTGATGCCGGCATTGGCATTCTCGGGGTCATAGACGACCGTGAGCGAGATGGCGGGCTGCGGCGTCTCGGGTTCCGGCGCCGACTCGGTAGCGTCTTGATCTGTGGGCTCGTCGGGCTGATCGTCCTCGGCCTCGTCGCCAAAGACATCGCTGTTTTGGAACGCAGACGGCTCGGGTTGGTCAGCGGCTTCTTCGGTTGTCGACTTGGGCGCTTCGTTGAGCTCCACAGTGGCTTCCTGCTCGGATATGACTTTGGGATCGGTCGTGGCGGCGATTTCGGTTTCGGCTTCTGCCGTTACCTCAATAGCGACTTCGATCTCTGTCTCGGGCTCGGGTTCCGGCGCGGCTTCAACCATGGCTTCGGGCTCGGGACGCTTAACGTGCTTGGGGCGCACGGCCTTGAGGTCCTTCTCACCGCGCTTTTTCTTTTTGTAGGACTGCTTGGCGCCCTTGGCGGTCTTGGGCTTGTCCTCGCCCTTGGCAAGCGCAGCATCCCAGGCCTCGTTGGCGATGGCCGTGGCATACAGGCGGCCGCCTTTAAAGACGGTCAGCTTAATGCAGTCGTCGAGTTCCTCGAGCAACTCGCGCGTGGACTCGAAGCCCAGGTCATAAGCGGTCATGTCGCCAGCGGCGAGCGCCTCCTCGACCTGCGTCATAAACGTTTGCTTGCCACATCCAATCGCATCGCGCAGCAGGCGATACAGATAGATGTGGTTGCCCAGCGAAAGCGTGGGCCTAATTATTGTCTTGCTCATGGCAAATCTCCTCTTTACACATGTAAAGCATCTTACCATCGCATGGCGTTCGCCATGGCGGCGCCCAAGGCAAACGGGCGCGAACCGCTTTCGATTCGCGCCCGTTGTACAGGTCGGTTATCTATGAGAGGCAAACGTGCTTAGTTGCCCGATGCCGTGCCTTGGCTCGAGTTGTCAGATGCCGTGCCGGAAGCGGTTCCGCTCGAGCTGTTGGTGTTGTTACTGTCTGCCGTGCCCGTTCCCGACGTGGTGTCGCTCGTCTGGCCTCCCGTGTTCGGCTGTGAACCGTCAGTCGTTTGGCTTGAGTCGGTCGTGCCGGACGGCGTGCCACTGTTGGCCGTAGAGGAATCGGTGCCCTGCGATTGGTTTTGGGTGTTCGAGGACGAATTGGCAGAGGTGGGACTGTCTTGCGTGTCGTCCGTCTGTGCCTGCTGATTCTGCGGCTGAGTGTTGCCATTTGCATCGCTCTCGGTCGTGCGCGACGACAGGATTGGCTCGGGACGCTCGCCCAGACCCTCACCGGCAGTGGTGATAAGGATGGCGCCGGCACAGGCGATGACCGCGACGATGGCGATGGCGATCGAGAAGACGATGACCT
>CALHJX010000208.1:0-8989 GCA_938033385.1 uncultured Collinsella sp.
CATAAAGACGATCGTGCGCTCCGGGCCCTCCTTTTTGAGAAACTCGGGCAGCAGGTTGTTCTTGGCCTCGATGGACACCGGGAACACAAACTGATCGACGGTGTCAGCGGTCGACGTGGCCGGCGCGATCTCCACGCGGGCCGGGTCGCTCACCAGGTCGGTGATCTCACCCACGGCTTCCTCGTCGAGGGTCGCCGAGAACAGCAGCGTCTGCCGCTTCACCGGACAGAGTCCCAACAGCTGGTGGATCTACGGCTCAGGCGCACGCGCCGCACGCACCTCGTCGGTGAAGCCCAGGTCGAGCATGCGATCGGCCTCGTCGAGCACCAGGACCTTAACCTCGTCCAGGTGGCAGGCACCCTGCTCGATCAGATCGACCAGACGGCCCGGCGTGGCGACCAGGATGTCCCAGCCGCACTTGAGGGCAGCAGTCTGCGGCTTGTAGCTCACGCCGCCCACGACGGTCACGGCAACATGGCCGGTGACGTCGGCGATTTTGCTTGCGACCTCGTCGATTTGCTGGGCAAGCTCGCGCGTAGGGGTAATGACGAGCATTACGGGGCCGCGACCGTTGCCCTCGGGCTTTTTAGCACCGCGACGGCGGTTGCGGCCGCCGCGCTCGCGCACGGGTTTGGGAGGAGCGATGTGCTCCAGATTGTTCATGGTCGGCAGCAAAAAGGCGGCCGTCTTGCCGGTGCCGGTCTGAGCGGCAGCAAGCAAGTCGCGGCCTTCGAGCACCACGGGGATCGAGCCGGCCTGCACGGGCGTCGGCGCCGTGTAGCCCAGGTTCTCAATAGCACGAAGCATTTCGTCGGAAAGTCCCAGCTCGTCAAAGGCGGGCAGGCTCTCGGTAGCGGACTCAACGGCCTGGGCGGCATTGGCCTCATCGGCGGCATCGAAGGCAGCCTGGGTCATGGCCTCACGGGTCTCGTCCAGGATCTCGGCGTCGGTGACGTCAGATACAGAATTACGCATATGTTGTTGTTCCTTATCTGCACGCGCAATGGGCACGGCATGCGGCCGTGCGGGCGTGCTTGGTAGTGCGCTAATACATACAAAAACGGGTGCGCACAGAGAGGACGTTGCTCAGCACGCTGGCGATCGCTTTGGCAGCCCTATCACGCGCCGTCCAGACGCAGCAGCTCTAAGCGATGGAGCAGATTCGCCGCGGGTTAGTATACCCGCACTCCGTATGCCCCCACGTAAACCACAGATGACGAGGCGGACGAGGTGGGCCCGGCTGATTGTCTCAATCTGTAACAGTTAACGAGTAAAATCGGCCCTAATTGTTATAGATCAAGACAGAGGGGGATTTCCGTCCAGTCCAAACCAAATCTCTCAGTCTTCCTGCAATTTCGAACATGTGGCCTATAATGTTGCTTTGGTTACGCTATATATTGCGCAGCCATTTAATACGTCGCCCACCGGGGGCCATTAATTCCTATCGCCATATTGGCTAGGAAGCAATCAAAGGAGGTATCCGTGGCAGCAGAGACGCCTTGCTCGGTCCTCTATAACGATATTCGCTCGTTCGGCGGTCTTAAACATCTCGAGATCGCCCGAATGCTCATCAATGGAAACTCTTATCTCGGCAGTACCCTGCTCGAGAAATGCTCTTCCAACCGCTCGTATCTCACCCGTTACATCGTCCATCGCAAGCCTGACCAGTGCGCGCCCTCCATCTACAGCGACTTTACCGTCACCACGCTCAACCTTTCCTCGGCAATCTGCAGCAAGCTCGGCGGCGGCGAGTCCGCCTATCGGGCAATCGCCGAGCACTATCGCGGTCCGGCCGCCAACGAAATGATGTCGGCTCTCGCCAGCTACAAGCTGGACAGCCGCCTATATGCAAATGCCCTCAATCGCATCGACAACTTTGACGGCAATGCCGTGCGTGAGAAAAGCACGCTTTACCTTATGCTCTTTGTGGCAACGGGGGCGCTCGCCGATCCCGTTCAGGGCGTGGCCACCGTCGAGCGCTTTTGCGACAGCAAGACGGGCGAGCACTTTGGCACCACCGAAACTACCGTCGGACGTGGCTTTATGAGCAGCCTGGAGCAGCCGCGCACCGTCGCCCCCAACCTCGGTCTGCTCAGAACCCATGCCGACAACTGCGCCGACATGCAAATCCATCCCCTCACACGCGATCCGCACGGCACCGTGATTGGTTCTTTGCCCAAAACCTCGCCCAGCATCACCGATGTGGGCGCCGACGCATCGCGCGAGCATCTTCGCATTTGGCTCGAGGGTGAGCACTGGTACGCCCAGGGCCTTGGATCGACCAACGGCACGGTACTCGAATCGGGTGCAGGCGACGGCGATATTGTGATTGAGCCGCCGCGCGACCAACGCGAGCCCGGCAAGATCTATCCCCCAGTGGAAATCGAAAACAGCGACAGGCTCCATCTGGGTCTCTACACGACATTCCTTGTCATTGTGGACTAGCGCGGACGGCGATCGGAAGACGGTCGCCGTCCGTCTTTCGTCTTCTACCTTCTGCGTCGTAAACGACAATGCTCAGCGGTATACGTGGGCAGTGCGGCTATCATGGTACTTTACCGATATCCGCACTGCTCGCGTATACGTGCGGCAACCCATGCCAGACAAAGGAACGCCATGGATACTACCGATAGCGCCTATGGCGACAAACTCATCCGTCTCGATACGTTCGATACCGCCGTGGCGGTCGACCCCAGCGCCGAGGACGACGCCAAACGTCGGTTTATGACGCTTATTCTCCAGACGGCCCACCGCAACAACGGCAACATCGGGCACGTGCTGCGCGCGACCAACACGAGCGGCGAGGTCTTTGCCGTCAAGCTACTCAAGGACAACGCCATCCTTTCCGGCCAAGCCCCCGACCGCTCCGCCGAGCAATCGGCAGCGCACCTGGCCAACACCGCCGCGCTGTTCGAGGAGTACCGTCATCTGTGTACCGTCTCGCACCTGCGCGGATTTCCGCGCGTCTATGGCTACGGATCGTGCGAGGATGACCCGCTCATCCTCATGGAGTGGGTCGAGGGCACCTCACTCAAGCAGGCGCTGCCCCTGCTTCCGCACGACGCCTCGGGCGGGCTGACCACCCAGATGGTCGCCGCCGTCGGAAACGCCGTGCTTCGTGTGCTCTTGATGACCCAAGGCCTCGTGAACCCGGTCATCCATCGCGATCTGTCGCCCGCCAATATCATGTTCCGCACCACCAGCCGAACGCTCGAGCAGCAGATTGCTGATTGCTCCTTTGACCCCTGCCTCATCGACATGGGCTCCGCGACCATGGCTCTCGGCGACGACACGATCACCCGGCGCGCCGACATCTGGCGTTTTGCCACGCCCGCATACGCCGCGCCCGAGATGCTCACGCAGGATATCGAAGGCATCGCGGCCCTTCGCCGTTCGCCGGCAATCGACGTCTATGCGCTTTCGAGCATTTTGTACCAGCTCTACAGCGGTCGCAAACCGTTTGACTTTGAGTCGACGGACGCCGCTGCAACCGGCTCGTTCTATCTCGTAAAGACCAAGACCAAGCCGGCACCGCTCGAGCCGCGCTGCGAGAGCGATGAAGCGCTCGTCCAGATCATCATGAAGGGTCTCTCAGTCGAGCAGTGCGATCGTCCCACCGAGCAGCAGATGCTCGAGGTGCTCTCGGCATACCTCACCGATGCCGAATCCGAGGGCCGCGAGGGCGTGGGCAGTGACGCCGCAATCGACATCGACTCCGGTACGCACCTTAAGGTCGACGTCGCCGGCGAGCGCGCGCGAGAGATCCTGGAGCAGGCCCGGCACGATGCCATGACCCGCCGCCGGTTTATTATCGGTGGCGTCGTTGCAGCCGTTGCGGGGCTCAGCGTCATTGGGGCGGCGACCCATGGCTTTGGCATCCCCGACTACCTGGACGGCATCCGCGGTTCGCTTGACGACTACACCTGGGATCAGCTGCAGGAGATTTCGCTCAAGATTAAGGCCGCCGAGACCCGTAGCGAGGCACGCGAGATTGCCAAGCGCTATCACCTGCTCGATGCCGATGGGCATATCCCCTATCCGTGTACCAAACGTGTCACGCTCACCAACGGGCTGCAGGTTGGCGCGCAGCTTGTGGGCATCCGCCACGATGAGCTTCTGGACGGGACGGGCAAGGCCGGACTGGCGTTTATGTTCGATGCGGGTATTGCCGAGCGCAACGCTGCGGCTGAACCGCCGAGCGCCGGCTGGGCAGATTGCGAGCTACGGGAATGGCTCAACGGCGACGGCCTTAAGCTGCTGCCCAACGAGTTGCGCGCACTCATCAAATCTGTCAAAAAGATCTCGAATAACGCTGGCGCCGCCAACAGTGCATCGTGTCTGAGCGAGTTGCCCGCAACCCTTTGGCTGCCCGCCATGGTCGAGTTGTGCGGTACGCAACCGCCCGAGTCATTTGCCAAGGACTATCACTACCTGGCAGACATCTACAACGGCGAGGGCAAGGGGTACCAACTCTTCCGCGAGCTCAAGGTGAGCCCGTATTCCACGAACGAGACGATGGTCCGCCAGTGGAAGGGCAAGGACACCTGCTGGTGGGAGCGCACGGTGAGCCCCGACTCATCGGAGACCGAAGGCACGCTCTACATAAACCGTGTGGGCCACGACGGCGACGTCTTTACGTACGCAACGCCTGCGGACAAGCCAAACAAACGAACCTGTGTGATCCCCGGATTCTGTATCTAGAGAGCGGGCGTCTTGCCGTGACGGGACCCCTCCCCGGCAATTGTCTCGATCTGTAACGGTTAGAGGTCATATTTGCTGCTAGATGTTACAGAACGAGACATTAGCTTGCCGAGAACTTCGACTCATAAATGTGACTCAAGTGTGTCGATATTTTCTTGCCAATGTTGCGCAACAGAAACCCTTTCGGCGGTCGTAACGTACGAATTGTCATAGGTACCCCTTCAACGATTGGGAGAAGAAATGGCAAAGTACGCACCTAAACACTTGGAAGTCTCAGGCGGCGCCGAGCCCCATCGCGCATTCGCGGGTCACAAGACCGCGCGACTCGCCGTCACCGCAGCCACCACCATCGCAATGACCGGCTCGTCGTTGCTCGCCCCGTTCTCGGCATTTGCCAACGATCTGAGCGACACCACGGCACAGGACGCAATCATGTCCCCGCTCGCCGCCCACGCCGGCGAGGCGGCAGGCTCCGCAGTAAAGACGAACGCCCAGAAAACTGCCGACTTGCAGGCCGCAATCGACGCCGCAAAGGCTGCCGAGGCAGAAGCCAAGTCCGACTACGACACGGCGGTTGCCCCCTATACCGAAAAGCAGACGGTCCGCGACAACGCCCAGACTGCCTACGACGCTTCCGTCTCCGACAATTCGCAGGCAGAAGCCGCCGCGCGTGCCGAATACGCCCGTCAACTCGATGAAAGCGTCAAGGCGGCCAACAGCGCCAGCGCCACGTTAAAGGATGCCCAGAGCAAGCTCGACACGGCCAAGGCCGATGCCGCAAGCAAGACGAAGGCACTCGACTCCGCAAAGCAGGCGGCAGCCGACGCACGGGCCAAGCTTGAGGAAGCCCAGAAGGCAGCCGCCAACGCAACGCCGGAGGAAATCAAGGCCGCCGAGCAGTCTGCCGCAGATGCCCAGAAGGTTCTTGACCAGGCAAAGGCCGCAAAAACCGCTGCCGACTCCGCACTCGCCGATGCCCAGCAGGCTCGGAGCGCCGCGCAGAGCGCTTACAACGAGGCGTCAGGCACGCTGGCTTCCGCTCAGCAGGCAAAGACCGCCGCGGATGGTAAGGTAGTCGCGGCACAGGCAGCGTATGACAGCGCGCAAGCCGATTTGGCAGCCGCAAAGGCAGGCGCCGAGGGCCCGGAGTATGACGCCGCTCAGGCAAAGGTCGATGCCGCCCAAAGCGCGGTCGATCAGGCGAAGCAGCAGCAGGCGGCTGCCGAAGCAGGTCTTTCTCAGGCAAATAGTGACGTTGCATCCAAGCGGGACGCCCTCACCGGTGCCGAAAGCGAGCTCGAAGCCAAGAAGCAGACAGTCGCAGCAGCCGAAAATGATGTAACGGCAGCCCAGGCGAAAGCCGATGCGGCGCAATCGGAGTTGACCTCGGCAAAGCAGGTGCATGCTGCCGAGCTGGAGAAGGCAAAGGCCGCTCAGAAACAAGTCGACCAGGCAAAAGCCGAGAAGGAGCAAGCAGACAAGGCGCTCGAAACTGCCAAGACAAACCAGGCGGCCGCCGATCAAGCCGTTGTCGATGCACAGAAAGCATACGATACGTGCAAAGCGGCAGCCGATAAGGCTACGACGGCGGAGGCGCAGAGCGTCATCGGCTTTTACCAATTCATCGGTGCCAACGATGCTGCAGACATCATCTATAAGCAGAGCGACTTAAACCCAACGACCATCGGCGATAAAAAGGACGGCACGTCACTCGACAACGCCAAGCTTTCGTTTGGCAAGCTGCGCGAGATTAATGAATATCGCAAAAGCGTCGGCCTTAGCGAGCTTAAGGTGACGGCCGAGCAGATGGCAATTGCTCAGTCGAACTCCAATTACTCAGACGCCATGCTAGACCATTCAGACTATGCGCGATTCGAAAATGCCGCATGGAACTATGACTTGAAAAGAAATGTCGCACACCAGTGGGTTGATGAGGAAAAGAATATATTTGACCAGGCCGCAGCGAAAGCCGGCCTTGGCGAAATTGCCCCCAAAGATGCTTGGGATACTTTCTGGAGCCACGGCACCGAATTCGGAGAGCAAAAGGTAGGCTTTGGCACCGTCGGCCACTATTTGAATATCGTACAGCCTGACGCCAAAACCATGGGATACGGCATTAATTCTCGAGGAACTCATCTCTCATATACCTACATCTTGGAGGTTGACGACAACTACGGTTCGTACGAGAAAGAATATTCAATCGATGAACTCGAGAGTCTCTTTGATCAGTATCAGCTGAGTCTCTCCAAGGCCAGCGAAAACCTTGCCGCTGCAAAAGCGAACCTTGAGCAAAAGCGCAGCACAGCGGCATCGAAAGCCGATGCCGTAAAGGCAGCAGAGACCCTCGTCGCTCAAAAGCGAGAAGGCGTTGATACCGCGAACAGCAACCTTGCCACCGAAAATGGCAACGTGGCAGGTGCCGCTGCCGAGGTCGCTCAAGCAGAGCAGAATCTCGCCAAGGCAAACGGAAAAGTTGCCGAAGCCGAAGACCAGGTTAAAGCCGCCCAAAGCAACGTGGCGCCCGCAGAGCAGGTCGTCAACCAGAAGCGCGCCGAGCTTAAGGCATCGCAAGAGCAAGCCGCTCAGAGTCAGAAGAAGGTTGATGACGCCAAGGCAGAGGCTCTCTTAAAGCAGCAGGCTCTGCAAGATGCAAGGAAGGAACTTGCCAAGTATTCTGCCGATGTTGCTGCGGCCCAGGAGAAGGCTGACAAGGCCCATCAAACGCTCGATGAAGCCACGGCGGCTCAGACGTCTGCCCAGAGCGCTCTTGAAAAGGCGGAGCGCGACGCGGCTGCCAAGAAGCAGGCCCTCACTATCGCCAAGGACGGCGTCGAGGCCAAGGCAGCGACCGCGGAGCACGCTGCGAGCGATCTGACCACGGCGAAAAACGACTTTGCTTCAAAGAAGGCCCATGCCGACGCCCTGAGTAACGCGGTCAATAATCTTACCGCGGCAAAGGCGGCCAAGAAGGATGCCGACGCAGCAGTTACCGAGGCCGAGGCCGCCCTTGGTGCGGCAAATGGCGCCATCGCGAACGCCGAGCAGGCGGTCGAGAATTCTCAGGCCGCATCGGACGCCGCTGTCGCTACCCTCGGAAAGCTCAAGTCCATCAACGTCGAAAACGGCATTGCTACTGGCCCTGACGCAAACGCGAACGATACGCTCAATGCCCTCTTTGCCAAGTGCGTCGCTGCCAAGCAGGTAGAACATAACGCAAAGGCCGCACTTGATGCCGCTCAGGCAGACCTTGATGCTGCGACGCCCGCCTACACCGCGGCGCTCAATGCCTACAACGAGGCGAAGGCAAAACGCGTAGCCGCCGAGCAAGCCCTGAAGGACGAGATCGCCCGCCAGGAGCAAGAGGCGGCGAAGGCCGAGCAGGCCAAGATCACGCAGGCTGCCGCTAAGCCGGTTGCTGGAAAGCCGTCTGCCGGCAACGCCAAGACGGCCGCCAACTCGGCACTTCCCACCACGGGCGACAATGCTGCGCTCGCCGGTGAGACGTTTGTCATCGGAGGCGTCGTGCTTGTAGCCGCCGGCGTCTTCCTAACCGACAAGAAACGTCGTCAGGAGTAGGGATTTCGGGAGGACGGCTTCTCCCCCCTCTCACCGCTTCGCAAACCCCGCCTGACATGCGCCGGGACGCCCACCACACGGGCGCCCCGGCGTTTTACGTTGTATGGCCGGGGCATCTGCTCCGAGATTGTCTCGATCTGTAACAACTAGGACCCAAATATCGGTCTTACTGTTACAGATTGAGATGTTCAGGTTACCCTCTAATGGTTTGTCTCGATCTGTAACATCTAGCAGGCAAAACGGTCCCCAGATGTTACAGATCGAGATGTTCGGGTTACCCTCGAATGGTTTGTCTCGATCTGTAACAGTTACTCGACAAAAACGGGTCTAGTTGTTATAGATTGAGATGATTGGTTGAGACGGTCCATCGGCCAACCAACTACCCTCATCTGTAGCGAGATGTCATACATTTATTCTGTACTAGACACCCCCAGGGGGTATGGGTGTATAGTATCAGCAGGTTAACAATTCCAACACCGAACCACAGAAAGGAGAAGCCATGGCTCAAGATAAGTTTGACGTGGGCGGCATGACGTGCGCCGCGTGCCAAGCGCACGTGGACCGTGCCGTCAGCAAACTCGACGGCGTCCAAAGTGTCGCGGTCAATCTGCTCGCCGGCTCTATGCTGGTGGACTACGACCCTGCGCAGGTCTCCCCCGACGACATCTGCACCGCTGTCGACCGCGCGGGCTACTCGGGCTCGCCCGTCAGC
>CALHJX010000209.1:0-1404 GCA_938033385.1 uncultured Collinsella sp.
GCACCCGTCTAACGACCGATTTCCAGCCAGTTGCATAGTACGTTGGCTCGTAACTCCATTTCCGTCGTCTTTTGCGCCTTAGTTTTGCACCTATAGCGCAATTCCAAGCGCGAGCAAAGACTTCGCACGATCGCATCAAGCTGCTCGGCATCGTTAAGCATGTCGCGCGTAACCAGAAAGACGTCATACCCCATACTTTGCAGCGCCGTCATGCGTTTGGCATCGTGGTCGAGCACGGCGCCTGATCCGTGGATAACCTCTCCCTGAATCTCCACGATGCCTGCCTTCATTATGGTTGGATTTACGATCACGATATCCCCGTAGCAGACTTTTTGCCCTGCAATGCTCTGCGCCGATGCGGTAAGCGGCGTAAGGTCGTTAACATAAACGTTTCGAAAGCCGGCACCGCCGCGAGATCGAGGAAGCGATAGCAATAAAATTCCTGCAACTTCAAGTGGAGAAGCTGCTATACCTGTCACCAACTGCGCGGCGCTGTAAAACTTCGTACCCCACTTTCGTCTTTTCATCTTACTGGCGTACTCATGAAGCTCGTGTAATTCGATGAGCGGCTTTCTCATCCAGAGCGAAGTGCCCTTTAGCCTTGTGACCTCATTCGTTTTCTTTTGTCCGTTGGGCCCCTTCGTATTTACCTGTTCTTTGACTTTTATGCGCGCATAAACGCGTTTCCATTGTGGTTCGTCTTGGCTTTCATCAAGGTCGAAGAGGGATTCGGTGGTTGCATTCTCGGCAGCGTCTTTGGCTTTATCTAGTTCCGCTTCTGCTGCTGCGGTGGGCTCAAAGACTGAGAACCATCCGCAAAATTCGTACATGGCAAGGACAAGATCGGTTGGAGACATAAAGCGCGCCATGGTGAATAGCGTCGCAAGTGGATTGGTAACCCTAAAGCTCATCGCGGTTTCCAGCGTGCTATCCACCCCCGAAGCATCATCACAGTGGATTGTTGTCCGTAATCCCGAATGGTAGTTAACGCCACCGGGCACTGTTGTGGTAATAATCGGGGTCTTGAGGATATCGGTTACGAAAGGGGCTTGGGCTAGGGCTCGCCAGCCGTCTTCTGGGCTTGGCAGTCGCGGGTAGAGGTTGCGCACTTGGGGCGGGCAGCGCCAGTAGCGGAATGCGGTGTTTGCGCAGACGATCTCGTCCATATGGGCCTCCCCTAGCTTTGGCTGCGTGCCGTTATGTTTGCAGGTAGACCGATTATCAATGGCGGCATCATGCGGGTAAGTACCGGAAGCTGACCAAATGCCGACAAATAGCTTGACGCATTTCGCCTAAAGATCGCCGTGTGGCACAAATCTGCTGGCAGGCGTTCTGGGGCCGTGGTCCCTATTGTTAGCGTCGGAATAATTTAGCCAAATATAGTCGGCCGAGATTGACCAATCC
>CALHJX010000210.1:0-2392 GCA_938033385.1 uncultured Collinsella sp.
GCTCGACCAGGTGGGCCCCTTTGGCCGCACGGTCGAGGATGTCGCGCTGGCCATGAACGCGCTTACCGGCGCGGGCCACGATCCGTACGACTGCACCAGCCAGGATTGCGCCGTCGATTTTACCGAGCATCTCAACGACAGCATCGAGGGCAAGCGCGTTGGCATTATCCCTGCGTTTATGGAGGCCGAGGGCCTGACGCCCGAGGTCAAGGCCACTGTTCAGCGTGCCGCCCAGGAGCTGCAGAACCAGGGCGCCGAGCTGGTCGAGGTCGACCTGCCGCACCTGGACGCCGCCATCGCCGCCTACTACGTCATCGGCCCGGCCGAGGCGTTCTCCAACCTGGCCCGTTTCGACGGCATCCGCTACGGCTATCAGGAGGAGGGCTGCGCCAACCTGTCCGACCAGAGCTCGCTTTCGCGCGCCCACGGCTTTGGCGCCGAGGCCAAGCGCCGTCAGATGCTCGGCGCCTACCTGCTGAGCTCGGGCGTGTACGACAAGTACTACTACGCTGCGCAAAAGGCCCGCACGCTCATCACGCAGGACTACGACGCCGCGTATGCCAAGGTGGACACCATCCTCATGCCCGCCTCGCCGCGCACGGCCTTTAAGTTTGGCGAGATCAGCGACCCCACGCAGATGTACCTCTCCGACCTGTACACCATCTCGCTCAACATTTGCGGCAACGGTGGCATCTCGGTGCCGCTGGGCCTGGGCGAGGACAGCAAGCTGCCCGTTTCTGCCCAGCTGGTGGGTCCGGCCTTTAAGGACCGTCAGCTGCTCACGTTCGCCCACGCCCTGGAGCGCGGCTTTGCCGATGCCGCCACGGGTGCGCCCGCGCTTTCCGTCGCGCCCGATTTTGCCGGGAAGGGAGGCGAGCTGTAATGAAGGAGCTTTCCGAGGTCCTGCAGGATTGGGAGGCCGTGATCGGTCTGGAGATCCATACCGAGCTCACCGCACTCGATACCAAGATGTTCTGCAACTGCAGGCTCAGCCACGATGACGAGCCCAACGCCAACGTGTGCCCGGTGTGCCTGGGCCTGCCCGGCGCCCTGCCGGTGCCCAACAAGAAGGCAATCGAGAGCATCGTCAAGGCCGGTCTCGCCACCAACTGCGAGATCCAGCGCCACTCGATGTTCTACCGCAAGCACTACTTCTATCCCGATATGGCCAAGAACTTCCAGACCACGCAGGGTCCGGTCGCCTTTGCCATGTACGGTCACCTTGATCTGGACGTGACCGGTCGCGGTGCCGCCGAGCGCCCCGACTGCGCGTTTGGCGAGGCCGAGGCTCAGAGCCTGGCGAGCGCCTCGGCCAACGCCGAGGGCCTGTCCACGTCCATGACGTCGACCATGCGCGAGGGCAATCAGCGCGCCGGCCATCTGGCCAGTTATGACGCGTCCAACCTGCAGATGCCCGAGCGTCGCGAGGACGGTTCCTACACGGTGCCCATCCGCATTCTGCGCATCCACATGGAGGAGGACGCCGCCAAGATGGTCCACGTGGGCGGCGCCGAGGGCCGCATTACCGCCGCTGCCGAGTCGCTCGTCGACTACAACCGCTGCGGCACGCCGCTGATCGAGCTCGTGACTGAGCCCGATCTGCGCACGCCCGAGGAAGCGCGCCTGTTTATGGAGAAGCTCCGCCGCATCTTTGTGACACTGGGCATTTCGGACTGCTCCATGGAGAAGGGTTCCATGCGCTGCGACGGCAACGTGTCGCTGCGTCGCCGCGGCGAGACCAAGCTGGGCACCAAGACCGAGCTCAAGAACCTCAACTCGTTTAAGAGCCTGCACGACGGTCTAGCCTACGAGATCTGCCGCCAGGCCGAGGTGCTCGAGGAGGGCGGCATCATCTATCAGGAGACCCGCCACTGGGAGCCCAGCCGTAAGCGCACCGTGGTCATGCGTGTGAAGGAGACGGCCGACGACTATCGTCTGTTCCCCGATCCCGACCTAGCGCCGTTCGATCTGGACGACGAGTTTATCGACCGCTGCCGTGGCGAGATCCCCGAGCTGCCCGACGCCAAGCGCGTCCGTTTTGAGGCCGACTTTGGTATTAAGACAGCCGACGCCGAGCAGATCGCCGGCGACCCCGAGTTTGCCGAGTTCTTTGAGGCCGCCGCTGCCGGCATGGCTGGCAAGGAGGCTCAGACGGTCGCAAACCTGCTGGTCAACGAGATGATCGCCTACCTTAAGGGCGCCGGCGTCTCGCTGGCCGAGTCCGGCATCGCGCCGGCTCAGGTGGCGGCGCTTGCCAAGCTGCTAGCGACCGATGCCATCAGCTCCAACCAGGCGCACGAGGTCTTTGAGGCCATGGCCCAGACCGGCGATGACCCCAACAAGATCGTCGACGAGCGCGGCATGCGTCAGGTGAGCGATGCCGGCGCGCTGC
>CALHJX010000211.1:0-17641 GCA_938033385.1 uncultured Collinsella sp.
AGCCGCATCGGCTCGCCGTCGAGCGCACGGCCGAGGTGCTCGGCCGCGGCGGCCTGGCCTTGATCCCGACCGAGACCGTCTACGGTGTCGCCGTGGCAGTCAACGCCTTCTCGGACGCCGTGCCCCAAGATACAAGCGAATTCCCATCGTGGCCGCGCGATCCGCAGGCTGTCGTCAATGGCGCCGCGGTCCCTGCGCTCGGTACCGGCTAACATCTTTACCCTCAAGCAGCGCAAGCTCACCCAAACGGTCGCCTGGCTGGTTGATAATGCCGAAGCACTCGACCGCTATGGCGTGGATATCCCGGAAGATGCCCGCGTACTTGCGCGACGATGCTGGCCGGGAGCCCTGACTATCGTGGTCAAGGCGGCTCCCTGCGTGCCGACCTTTATGCGTGCTGCCGACGACACCGTGGCCCTGCGCGCTTCGGCCTCTCCCGTGGTCCAAGCGCTCATCCGCGCCTGCGGCAGTCCCCTTGCCTGCACGAGCGCCAACACACACGGCGCGCCCTCGCCGGCAAGCTTTGCCGCCGTCGAAGGTCGCATCCTGGAGGGGGTCGATGTTGCCGTCGACGCCGGCGAGACCCCGTGTCGCGACGCCTCGACCATCGTGTCGTTCCAGCACGGCGGGCTCCATATCCTGCGCCAAGGCGCACTTCCCGCATCAGAGATCGAACGGGTCCTGTCCGACCCGATGCAATAGAAAGGTGTAAGCGATGTCGTTGAATCTGGGCGGCCTGGGCATGGAAGATGCCTCGTTTAACTTTGGCGGTTCCTACATCATGGCGCTCGACTGCGGCACCACCTCGGTACTTGCGACCATCGTCGACGAGTACGGCTGCATCGTCGCGCAGGCACGTCGTAGCGTCAAAACCAGCTTCCCGCGTCCCGGTTGGATAGAGCAAGACCCCATGGAGGTGCTTGCCAGCCAGATCGGCGTGATGATGGAGGTCCAGTTTAAGAGCGGCATCCATTCTGACCGCATCGCCGCCATCGGTATCTCCAACCAGCGCGAGACCACGGTGGTGTGGGACCGCATAAGCGGCCAACCCATCTATAACGCCATCGTGTGGCAATGCCGTCGCACCGCACCTCTGATCGACGAGCTGGTCGAGCGGGGCGCAGAAGAGCTGGTGCGCTCCCGCACGGGGCTCACGCTCGATCCGTATTTCTCGGCTTCCAAGGTGCAGTGGATCCTCGACAACGTCGACGGTGCGCGTGAGAGCGCGGCGGCGGGCGACCTCATGTTCGGCACCATCGATACCTGGCTCATCTACAACCTTACCGGCAGTCAGGTCTTTGCCACCGACTACACCAATGCCAGCCGCACGGCGCTCTTTAATATCCATACGCTCGATTGGGACGACGACCTGCTGGCGCTCTTTGACGTTCCACGTTCCATGATGCCCGAGGTTCGTTGGAGCTCGGGCGACTACGGCCGCGTCGCGAGCGACATCATGACCAACATGCCGCCCATCATGGGCGTGGCGGGCGATCAGCAGGCGTCGCTGTTCGGCCACTGCTGCTTCCATCCCGGCCAGACCAAAAACACCTATGGCACGGGTTGCTTTATGCTCATGAACACCGGCGACGAGGTCGTCGAATCCAAGAACGGTCTGGTCTCCACGATCGGTATCGCCGCGGACGGCAAGATCAGCTATGCACTCGAGGGCTCCATCTTTGCTGCCGGTTCCACCATGAACTGGCTGCGCAACAACATCGGCATCATCTCGAGTGTGAGCGAGTCGGCACAACTCGCCGCTTCGATCAACGACAATGAGGGCTGCTACTTCGTTCCCGCCTTTGCGGGTCTGGGCGCTCCCTGGTGGGACCCGCATGCCCGCGGTATCGTGTGCGGTCTGACCGGCGCCTCGAGCCGTGCGACCATCGTACGTGCCGCCTGCGAATCCATGGCATATCAGAGCTACGACGTGCTGCGCGCCATGGAGCAGGACGTGGGACTTTCGATTGAGCGCCTGTCCGTCGATGGCGGTGCCTCGCGCAACGAGTTCATCATGCAATTCCAGGCCGATCTGCTGGATATCCCCGTGTTGCAGTGCGAGACGGTGGAGACCACGGCGATCGGTGCCGCGTACTTGGCGGGCCTTGCCGTCGGCTATTGGGAGGACCTGGAGGAGCTGGAGCAAAACGCTCAGATCGTTAAGACCTTCCTTCCCCATATGTCCGCCGAGCGCCGTGAGAGCAATCTCGCTGGTTGGCGTGATGCCGTCAAGCGTTCGCTCAACACCGCTCAGTAGGGTTGCGACGAGCTGCTCGATACAACAAGCCGTTAAACTTATGCACGGCGCGCGGCAACAACATCGCCATGCGCCTTGTCAGCAAGGCCATCTTCCGGCCGCAACGAAAGGGGCAATCAACCTATGACCGTCACCTACGATACGTCCCGTGTGACCCTTGTCGATCACCCGCTCGTCCAGCATAAGCTGTCGATTCTGCGCGACAAAAACACCGGCACCAACCAGTTCCGCCAGCTCGTGCGCGAACTCGCACTTTTTGACGGCTACGAGGCCATGCGCGACCTGCCCATGGAAGATGTCGAAGTCGAGACCCCCATCACTACCGCCACGTTCAAACAGCTCGCCGGCAAAAAGCTCGCCATCGTTCCCATTCTGCGCGCGGGCCTTGGCATGGTCGATGGCATCCTCGACTTGGTACCCTCCGCTCGCGTGGGCCACATCGGTATGGAGCGCGACGAGGTTACCCACGAGCCGCATGAGTATTACTGCAAGATGCCCAAGGATATCGACCAGCGCATCTGCCTGGTCGTCGACCCCATGCTCGCCACGGGCGGTTCGGCCGAGATGGCCATCAGCTACCTGCGCGAGCGCGGTGTCAAGGATATCCGCATGCTGTGTATCGTCGCCGCGCCCGAGGGCCTCAAGTCACTGACCGAAAAGGACCCCGACGTACATGTTTATACGTGCGCCATCGACGACCATCTCAACGAGGACGCCTACATCGTTCCGGGCCTGGGCGACGCCGGCGACCGCATCTACGGCACGCTGTAATCTCTGGGCCATACCGGCTAACGTCGAAAATACGAAGAAATGGTGCGCGCGGGCGAGCAAAAGACGACCGCGCGCACTCCTGTTAACGGACGTTTTGCCCTGCAGGGTTCGAGAAAAACGTATTACCGTACCTGCGGCATAAAGAAGGTCTTAAGAAAACGAACAGGTGCGTATTAACCGATGCTTTTTCGGTTGTACTTTAGCGATTGGCTCGTACAATAGTCACCAATGTTTGGCGGGAACTGTCCTGTGAGGCGATAAAAAAGGAAAGTGAGGACGCCAGTGTTTCAGATAGCCGATCTGCTCGCTATCGTTGCAGGTGCCATCGCGGGCGCGATTGCCTTCCTTCCGTTTGTCTTTACGCTCAAGCCGGTTCTTGACGATAAGCAGAATGCGGACATGCTCAAGGGTATGGTGAGTCTCGCGGTCTCGGCAATCGCGTTGCTTGTCTTTACCTTGGTTGTGTTTGTGTTGTTCGGAGAGGCATTTCGCATGTTCCTCCTGGGCGAGGCGATCGGCTTCGTGGCCTTTATGGCCGCCTGCGCGGTTCGCGTCGCCAAGGCGCTGCGAGATCCTCATGAGGTCGAAAGGTAAGTCGTGGAAATTTTTGAAAAGCTGCCTGATGAGATTAATCATCTGGTCAGCGAGTTCAGCTCCACCCCTGTCGTGGGCGATCTGAGCTGCGGCATCACGCAGTACTCGTTTTGGCTGATCGTCTCCACGATCGTGCTCCTGATCGTCCTGGCCGTGTTCAAGAAGAAGCAGACCCTGGTTCCCAAGGGCTTCTTCGTCAACGGTTTCGAGTACATCATCGAGTACGTCGAGAACGATATCGGCAAGGGTGTCGTGGGTGAGAACTGGAAGAAGCACTTCCCGTTCCTGTGCTCGCTTTTCCTGTTCATCCTGATCAATAACATGATCGGCCTGATCCCGGGAATGAAGCCCGGCACCGGCGCAATCGGCTCCACCGCCGCACTCGCCATTTTCGCCTTCGTGTACTTCATCTACTACGGATGCAAGGCTCACGGCGTGATCGGCTACATCAAGAGCCTCGCCCCGCAGGGCGTGAGCTTCCCGATGAACGTGCTCGTGTGGGTCGTCGAGCTTTTCTCGACCTTCCTGCGCCTCATCACGCTTGCCGTCCGTCTGTTCTGCAACATGTTCGCAGGACACGTGGTCATGGGCTCGTTCGCCATCATGGCGAGCATGTTCATGCAGCCGCTGCTTCAGCAGGTTTCCGCGGCCCACGCCGTCGGCGCCCTGCCTTCGCTGGCCTGGCTTGCCATCCTCATCCTGATCTATGCGATCGAGCTTGTGGTCGGCGCCATCCAGGCTTACGTCTTCACGGTCCTTACCGCCGTGTATGTCTCCGAGGCAGAGGAGGTCGCGGAGGAGGAGTAGTCTTCCGTTCGTGCCTTAAAGGTAAGGCAATTCGTTAAACCGCCGGTGCCCGTACCCATGGAGCCCGGCAGTTATAAAAAGGTTATCCTGCGTGAAATAAGACACGCACGACAAAGGAGGAATCGTGGGAGTTATCGGTTACGGTCTCGGTGTTATCGGCGCTGGTCTTGCTATCGGCCTGTCTGCTCTGGGTGCTACGGGTGCTATGGCCCGTCAGCCTGAGGTCCAGGGCCGCGTGTTCACCGTCTTCATCATGGGCTCCGCTTTCGGCGAGGCTCTGGCTCTGATCGGCTTCGTTGTCGCGCTGATCGTTAAATAGCACGGAGCGTCAAGTATGAATCTTTCATCCCAGAAGAGCGCGATCGCACTCTCCGCGTCCGCGGCCGCGCTGCTCATGCCGGTTTCCGCGTTCGCCGAGGACGGCGCCGCCGGTGCGGACATCCTCATCCCTAAGATGGCGGAGTTCATCCCGGCGCTTATCGCCTTCCTGATTATCTGGATCGTGCTGGCCAAGGTCGCCCTGCCGGGCATCATGAAAACCATGGAGGAGCGCGGCAAGAAGATCGAGGAGAGCCTCGACGAGGCCGAGAAGACCAAGCAGGAGGCTATCGCCAAGCGCGCTGAGTCCGACTCGATCGTCACCGACGCCCGTCGTCAGGCTGCCGACATCGTTCTCGAGGCCCGTAAGGACGCCGAGTCCGAGCGTGCCCGTATCATCGAGGCTGCTCACAAGGAGGCCGAGGAGATCATCGCCAAGGCCCATACGACCGTCGAGGACGAGCGCAAGTCCATCTACGCCGGTGCCGCGAGCTCCATCGCCGACCTGTCCGTTGCCGTCGCCACCAAGATCGTGGGCGAGGCACTCGAGGACGATGCCGAGCAGAAGAAGCTCATCGAGCGCTACATCCAGGAAGCAGGTAGCCTGAATGCCGACTAGCCGCTATCAGGACAAGGTGCTCGAGACCTACGCGCGTTCCCTTTTGGAAGCCGCCAAGGCCGAGAACCATGTGTTCGAGGACCTCGAGATGGTCGAGCGCTTGGCTTCTGCCAGCCCCGAGATCATCGCCGTGCTCGACACCATGTCCAAGCGCGACCAGCTCGACCTTCTTCCCAAGGTGGCAGCTGCCTTTAAGTATGTTGCCGAGGAAGACGAGGATGTAGTGGGCGTGACCGTCACCACGGCGATCCCGCTCGACGACGAGCTGCGTCAAACCATCACTAAGAAATGCGAGCAGGACTTCGGCCGCAAGGTATTCCTTATCGAGCAGGTCGACCCGTCTATCGTGGGCGGCCTGGTGCTCGAGGCCCGCGGCGAGCGTCGTGACATTTCCGTCAAGACGCAGCTGCGCATCGCGCAGGAGACCCTCGCAAACTCTGCTAATTCGTACGGAGGTGAAGCCTAATGTCCGAAACCCTCAATGCCCAGGATATCGCCAAGAAACTGCAGGAGCAGCTCACGAGCCTCTCCGCGACGGTCGATACGCATGAGGTTTCAACGGTCGACGAGGTAGGCGACGGCATCGCGCGCGTCTCCGGCCTCAAGAGCGCCATGGCAGGCGAGCTTCTGGAGTTCAAGAGCTCCGATACCGGTGAGACCGTCTTCGGCCTTGCCCAGAACCTTGACCGTGACGAGGTCGGCGCCGTTCTGTTCGGTGCCGTCGACTCCATCAAGGAAGGCGACGAGTGCCGCACCACTGGCCGCATTATGGATATCCCCGTGAGCCGCGCCATGCTCGGCCGCGTCGTCAATCCGCTCGGCCAGCCTATCGACGGCCTGGGTGACATCGTCGCCACGCATCGTCGCCCCATCGAGTTCAAGGCCCCCGGCGTCATCGATCGTACCCCGGTGTGCGAGCCGGTTCAGACCGGTCTGCTCGCTATCGACTCCATGGTGCCTATTGGCCGCGGTCAGCGTGAGCTCATCATCGGCGACCGTAAGACCGGTAAGACCGCTATTGCCATCGACGCTATCCTCAATCAGCGCGGCAAGGGCATGGTCTGCATCTATGTCGCCATCGGCCAGAAGGCCTCCACGGTTGCCAACATCCGCGAGACCCTCGCTCAGCACGGTGCGCTCGACTACACCATCATCGTTTCGGCCACCGCTGCCGATTCTGCCCCTATGCAGTACATCGCGCCTATGGCCGGTGCCGCTATCGGCGAGTTCTTTATGTACAACGGCGAGGACGGTAAACCCGCCAGCGAGACCAACCCCGGCGGTCACGTGCTCGTCATCTACGACGACCTGTCCAAGCAGGCCGTGGCCTACCGTCAGATGTCGCTGACGCTGCATCGTCCGCCCGGACGCGAGGCCTATCCTGGCGACATCTTCTACCTGCACTCTCGTCTGCTCGAGCGTGCCGTCAAGATGTCCAAGAAGAACGGCTACGGCTCCATGACGGCACTGCCGATCATCGAGACCCAGGACGGCGACGTCTCGGCCTACATTCCGACCAACGTCATTTCCATTACCGATGGTCAGATTTACCTGCAGTCCGAGCTCTTCTTCCAGGGTCAGCGCCCGGCAGTCGACGTCGGTATCTCCGTGTCCCGCGTCGGTGGCGATGCACAGACCAAGGCTATGAAGCAGGTCGCCGGCAACCTCCGTCTGGACCTCGCTTCGTACCAGGAGCTCGCTGGCTTTACCCAGTTCGGCTCCGACCTCGACGAGGCTACTCAGAAGCAGCTGACCCATGGTGCCCGCATGACCGAGCTCCTGAAGCAGCCGCGCTACCAGCCGTTTGAGGTTGGCGAGCAGATCGTTACGCTGTTCGCTGGCAACGAGGGCTTCCTGGATGACCTGGAGATCGCCGACGTGCTGCCTTTCCGTGCCGAGCTCATCGAGTACATGGACAACGGCTTTGGCTCGCTGCTCGACAAGGTTCGCGCCAAGAAGATTGACGACGACACCAAGGCCGAGCTCTTGCGTGTCATCGGTGACTTCAAGCAGCAGTTCATGGCCAAGCACCATGCCGACACGACTGGATCAGAGGAGAACTAAGCCCTATGGCCAACCTTCGCGACATTAAGAAGCGAATCTCCTCGGTTACCACGACCAAGCAGATCACGCGCACGATGGAGATGGTCTCTACGGCCAAGATCCGTCGTGCCCTCGATCGCTCCAAGCAGGCCGAGCCCTATAAGGAGGCGCTGACCGACGTCATGTTGACGGTCGCCGGCGACGCCTCCTGTTCGGGCACCGATCCCATGCTGCAGAAGCATGAGGACGTCAAGCATGGCCTGATTGTCGTTATTGCCTCGGACCGCGGCCTTGCCGGCGGTTTCAATACGACGGTGGAGCGCACGGCCGAAAAGCTCGCCGCTTCTTGGGCGAACGACGGCATCGAGTGCGAGATCATCGCGTGTGGGCGCAAACCGGCCACGTATTTCCGTGACCGCGCAAACGTCACCATGCACTTTGAGGGCAACTCCTCCGAGCCCGATTTTAATCAGGCCCGCATGATCTCCTCTCATATCTGCGATGCGTATCGTTCCGGTGAGCTTGACCGTGTCGAGCTTGTCTACCACCACGCCAAGAACCGCGTGGATCAGGAGCTTCGCGTCGAGCATTTGTTGCCGCTCGACCCCGAGATGATCGCTATGGCCCACGGTCCGCGTAAGAACGAGACCGACGCCCCTAAGCGCATCTCGTCCACGTTCGAGTTCGTGCCCTCTCCCGAGCATGTTCTCGGCAAGCTTGTACCTTCTTATATCCTGACGGTCATCTACCAGGCCCTGATCGATTCGGCGGCCGCCGAGCAGGGTGCACGCCGCAAGGCCATGCACTCCGCGACGGAAAACGCCACCGCGATCATCTCGACCCTTACCCGCACGTATAGTCGCGTGCGCCAGGCTTCGATCACGACCGAGATCAACGAGATCGTCGGCGGAGCCTCAGCATTGGAGGAACAGTAATGGCTAATAACACCGTAAAGCTTGCGGTCGAGGAAGCCACCAAGAAGACGACTGCCGGTGATGGTCGCATCGTGCGAATCATCGGCCCTGTCGTCGACGTCAAGTTTGACGGCGCGGTGCCCCCGATCTACAACGCGCTCACGGTCGAGGCCGAGACCCCGATCGGTCATCTGAGCACGATCCTCGAGGTCGAGAGCCAGCTTCCGGGCGGCGTCGTCCGCACGGTCGCCATGTCCTCGACCGACGGCCTGCAGCGCGGCCTCATCGCCACCGATACCGGTGAGCCCATGAAGATGCCCGTTGGTCCCAAGACGCTCGGCCGCATTTGGAACGTCATGGGCAAGCCCGTCGACGGCAAGCCCATGCCCGAGGTGGAGGAGTTCTACCCCATCCACCATGCAGCGCCCCGTTTCGACGAGCTCACCACCAAGACCGAGATCTTCGAGACCGGCATCAAGGCCGTCGACCTGCTCGAGCCCTACATCCGTGGCGGCAAGACAGGCCTGTTCGGCGGCGCCGGCGTCGGCAAGACCGTTCTGATTCAGGAGCTCATCAACAACCTCGCCCAGGAGCACGGTGGCACCTCGGTGTTCACCGGCGTCGGCGAGCGTACCCGCGAGGGCACCGACCTGTTCCTCGAGATGAGCGAGTCTGGCGTTATCGACAAGACCTGCTTGGTCTATGGTCAGATGAACGAGCCGCCCGGAGCGCGTCTGCGCATCGGTCTGGCCGGCCTTACCACCGCTGAGTACTTCCGCGATCGTGGCCAGGACGTTCTGCTGTTCATCGACAACATCTTCCGCTTCTCCCAGGCAGGTTCCGAGGTTTCCGCACTGCTGGGCCGTATGCCGTCCGCCGTTGGTTACCAGCCCACGCTGGCAACCGAGATGGGCGACCTCCAGGAGCGCATTACCTCGACCAAGACGGGCTCCATTACCTCCGTCCAGGCTGTCTACGTCCCCGCAGACGACCTGACCGACCCGGCGCCTGCCACGACGTTTACGCACCTCGACGCCACCACGGTTCTTTCGCGTAGCATTTCGTCGCTCGGCCTGTTCCCGGCTATCGACCCGCTCGCATCTTCCTCCGACGCTCTCGATCCCTCGATCGTCGGCGAGGAGCACTACCGTGTCGCCGTCAAGGTCCAGGAGCTTCTGCAGGAGTACTCCGACCTTCAGGACATCATCGCCATTCTGGGTATGGACGAGCTGTCCGAGGAGCAGCGCCTTACGGTCAACCGTGCCCGTAAGATTCAGCAGTTCCTCTCGCAGTCCTTCCACGTCGCCGAGAAGTTCACCGGCAACCCCGGTGTCTACGTCCGCGTCGAGGATACCGTCCGCTCTTTCGCCGAGATTGTCGACGGCAAGGCCGATGACCTGCCCGAGCAGGCTTTCCGCTATGCTTCCACGATTGAGGACGTGCGCGAGCGCGCCCGCAAGATGGGGGAGAAGTAGGTTATGCGTATCCGCATCGTGTGCCCCGTGAGCTGCGCCTATGAGGGCGACGCTGCGTTTGTGTCGATTCCGTCCACGGATGGCGAGTTTGGCGTTCTGCCTGCTCACTCCAGCGAGATCTGCACGATCGACCGCGGTTACGTTCGCGTTTCCGATAAGGCCATGGGCACTGTCGACCACACGTTTGCCGTGGCCGGCGGCTATGCCCAGGTTGCGGACGATGTCGTGACCGTTCTCGCCGAGCGCGCTTGCGATTTGGCGACCGTCGATGCCGACAAGCTTAAAGCTGATATTCAAGGTTTTGAAGAGAAGCTGGGTAATTTGTCGGAGGATGATGCACGCCGCGCCTACCTCTATAATGAAATCGCATGGTGTAAGCTCAAGCTTGCCCAATAGTCAAACGATTTAGCGTTCGACCATTTGCGAACACATCATGCCCGGGATGGCCCAGCCACCCCGGGCATGCTTTTTGAAAGGGTAGACCTTGGATATTATCCGCGTTGAGGGTGGCCACGCCATCGGAGGCTCCGTGCCCGTTTCGGGCGCCAAGAACTCCGCGCTCAAACTCATGGCGGCAACGCTTCTGGCGCCGGGCAAGACGACGCTGCAGAACGTGCCCGATATTTCCGATGTCCACGTGATGGGCAAGGTGCTCAAAGGCATGGGCGCTACGATCGATGTTCTCGACGAGCACACGCTCGAGATTGATACCTCTCAGGTCGATTCTTGGGAGGCCCCCTACGAGCTCGTTGCCAAGATGCGCGCTTCCACCGCCGTCATGGGACCCCTGCTGGGCCGCTTCCATCGCGCCAAAATTGCCATGCCGGGCGGCTGCAACCTGGGTGCTCGCAAGATCGATATGCACATTCTTGGTCTTGAGGCCCTGGGCGTTGAGTTCGATACCGCCCACGGTTACATCAACGCTAATGCGCCCCAAGGTCTGCGCGGTACCACCGTCACGCTCGAGTTCGCCAGCGTCGGTGCGACCGAGAACCTCATCATGGCCTCTGTGCGCGCACAGGGCACCACGGTTATCGACAATGCCGCCCGCGAGCCCGAGATCGTCGATCTCGCTAACATGCTCAACGAGATGGGCGCCAAGATTGTCGGCGCCGGTACGCCCGTCGTGACTATCGAAGGCGTGGAAGAGCTCCATCCCGTTACCCATCGCGTGGTGGGCGACCGCATCGAGGCCGGTACCTTTATCGTTGCCGGTGCGTTGATGGCCGACGATCGCGGTGTCGATGTCACGGGCTTTTGCCCCATTCACTTGGGCATGGTGCTCAAGAAGATGGAGCTTATGGGCATCGATTGCGAGCGTACCGACGACGGCGTCCATGTGAGCCGTGCCGAGCGTATCAAGCCGGTCGACATCCAGACGCTGCCGTTCCCCGGCTTCCCGACGGACATGCAGGCGCAGATTATGGTGCTCTCCGCCCTTGCCGACGGCAGTTCTGTTATTACCGAAAACATCTTCGAGAATCGCTTTATGTTTGCCTCTGAGCTGGTGCGCATGGGTGCCGACATTCGTATCGAGAGCCATCATGCCATGATTTATGGCGTCAAGGGCTTCTCGGGTGCACAGGTTACCTCGCCCGATCTGCGTGGCGGAGCGGCCCTCGTCGTAGCGGGCTTGATCGCCGACGGGACGACCGAGGTTTCGGCCATCCATCACATCAAGCGTGGCTACGAGCAGTTTGTCGAAAAGCTGCAGGCACTCGGCGCGCATGTCGAGCATGCTGCCGTCCCCGATCCCGTCATCTACTAATACAGGTTGCCTATGTTTAATAAAAAGCCCCTCGCGGATACCACCACCCGAAGACCCTCAACTGGTGCGCAGGCCAAGATCTACAGTCGCGATAACGTGGCTCGCTATTCCGAGCGCGCTCGCCAACGTCGTCGTAGCCACACGATTCGTCACGTCGTGCTCATTGTCGTGCTTGGCGTGCTGCTGAGTGCCACTACCGCTGCCGGCCTGTGGTTTGCCACCATTATGGGCAAGCTCGGCGATTCTAATGTCATTACCGACAATCTGCGTCGGGTTCTGGTTGACACCGATGAGGCAAAGGATCCGTTCTACGTGCTGCTTCTTGGCACCGACGGCCGTCCGGGCGAGGATACGTATCGTGCCGACTCGATTATCCTGGCACGCATCGACCCCACGCAAAAGCAGGCGACGCTCATTTCCGTTCCGCGCGACACCAAGGTCGAGTACAAGGGCGAGACCATGAAGATCAACGCCTGCCACACCGTTGGCGGCGCCGAGGCCATGGTCGAGGCGGTCAACGAGTTGTGCGGTGTTCAGATTTCCCACTATGCCGAGGTCAGCTTCGACGGTATGCAGGCGCTGATTGATTCGGTTGGCGGTATCGACATTAACGCAACCGATGATGTTGACGACCCCGAGCACCTGGATATTAAGATTACCGCTGGCCAGCAGCATATGGACGGTGCCACCGCCCTTACCTATGCCCGCTGCCGCTACACCTATGCCGACGGCGATTACACGCGCATGCGCCACCAGCGTCAGGTGCTTGGCGCCCTTGCCAACCAGATTCTCAATAACTTCGATGCCACGAAGATCTTTGGCCTGGTTAATTCGCTGTCCGATATGCTCGTAACCGATATGAGCGTTCAGGATATCGTGGCTACGGTCAACGCCATGCGCGGTATGGATGTCGACGGTATCTACTCGGCCAACCTGCCCTCGTACGCCGACGACAGCACCATGATCGACGGTGTGAGCTACGTCTTTGTCTACGAGGACGAGCTCAAGGAAATGATGGAGCGCGTCGATGCCGGCAAGGATCCCAAGGGTCCCAACACCATGGGTCTTTCCGACGGTTCCAGCTCTACGATCGGCGACCTGAACAACAACACGTCTGACGACTACGCAAACGGTACCGCAACCTCATCGGTCAGCTCTGACGATTCCGATGACTCAAGCGATTCGAGCGATTCGGACTACTACGAAGAGCCCACCGGCGACGGCAACGGCTACGAAGCCAACTACTAGAGTTACGCGGTTTTACCAAACCGCGTAACCGCTTGACGCTGCAAACCCGCCAGAGCGGCAATCTGCCTTTCAACTTCGGCGGCATGATCAAAAGATCAATGCCGCCTCGTTTCAAGGCACCTTGCTCGCTCTGGCGGGTTTTCGCTGTCGTTGCCAAAACATCGGCGTAACACTTGGCACATGGGTAGTCATTGGGGACGTTCTTAAACGACTGGTCAAAGGGGACACTCTTGATGCACTTGGCATTTGGGGACGTTCCTTTTGTGCCGGCAGTTTGGGACACTCCTTGCGTTAAGAGGCTGGCGTGCGTCAACCTGTTCTCATTGCAGCAAAAAAATCGCCCCGTTCTTGGTTGAGGACGGGGCGATTCGTCTTTTGGACTTGTGCAGCCAGGCTTATGCAAAGCGGGCGACAAGCTCCTGGAGCACATCGGTCATCTTGACGAGCGAACTGACCGGGACGAACTCGTTGACGCCGTGGTAGCAATAGCCGCCGGTGGAAAGGTTGGGGCAGGGCAGACCGCGGAACGACAGCTGAGCGCCGTCGGTGCCGCCGCGAATCGGCAGCACTTGGGGCTCAACGCCGCAGGCAAGGTAGGCTTCCTTGGCAACATCAATAAGCTCGGGATAGTCACGAACGATCTCGGCCATATTTCGATACTGCTGCTTAATCTCGACCGTCACGCGCTCCTCACCCAGACGCTGGTTGAGCATCGAGGCGGCGGCATCAATAAGGTCGAGTTTCTGCTGGAATTTGGCGGCGTCATGGTCGCGGACGATATAGCGCGCTGTGGCGTGATCGACGGTCGCAGATACACCCTCAAGGTGATAAAAGCCCTCGTAGCCTTCCGTATACTCCGGGCGCTGCACGTAGGGGAGCAACGCGTTGAAGTCGCAGAACAGATTGCCCGCGTTGACCATACGGCCCTTGGCGTCGCCCGGGTGGATGGACTGGCCCTTAAAGCGGACGGTCGCCTCGGCGGCGTTAAAGCACTCCCACTCCAGCTCGCCGATGGGGCCGCCGTCGACCGTGTAGGCGTACTTGCAGCCAAAGGCATCGATATCCAACAGCTCGGCTCCGTGGCCGATCTCCTCGTCAGGGCAGAAGCAAATGCCGAGTGCGGGATGGGGCAGAGAAGGGTCCTGAGCGATACGCGCGACAAGCGACATGATCTCGGCGACGCCTGCCTTGTCGTCCGCGCCCAGCAGCGTGGTGCCATCGCTGCAGACCAGGTCCTCACCCGCGAGGTCGTTCAGGGCGGGAAGCTTGGCGGTACTCATGGCAACGGGCTTACCGTCAACCGTGCCGCAGACCAGGTCGCCACCTTCGTAGTGTACGATGTGCGGCTTCACGCCGGCGCCCGGTGCAACTTCGGTGGTGTCGAGATGGGCGATCAGGCCCAGGGCGGGCTTGTCCTCAGCGCCCGCACTTGCGGGGATATGCGCGCAGACATAGGCGTGCTCGGTCACGTGGGCATCTTCCGCACCAAGCTCGCGCAGCTCTTCAGCCAGCACGTTGGCAAGGTCAAACTGAACGGCGCTCGAGGGTACCTGGTCGCAGTTTGCATCCTCGGACTGCGTGTTGATCTGGACGTAGCGCAAAAAGCGTTCGAGGACATCGGGGCTCGTGGTGGTGTTTTCCATAAAGACCGCTCCAATCTTGGTCGTCGTGTGCAACAAGAACTCTAGCACGGTATGCCACGGCATACCACGACGCTTGGATGGGGTAGAATCAGCCATTGAATGCAGAAGGGACGGAAGATCATGGATACGACAAATAGCTCGCGCGAACTACATCTGACGGTGGCGAACGAAGACTACTTGGAGTGCATGGTTCGCATTGAAAGCGAAGAGGGGGAAACCAACGGCGTGCGATCGGTCGACATCGCGCAGCGCCTTGGCGTCTCCAAGGCATCGGTCAATAAAGCGGTTTCGGCGCTCAAGGCATCCGAGCTTGTCGAGCAATCGCACTACGGCAAGGTGATCCTGACCGATCGCGGCCGCGAGGTTGGCACGGCTATCTGGTACCGTCATCGCCTCATCCGCACGTTTTTGGTTCAAGAGCTCGGTGTCGAATTTGAGCGAGCCGATTCCGAGGCCTGCATGATGGAGCATGCGCTATCCGAGGACACGATGAGCCGCTGGCTCGCCTATCTCGAAAAGCAGGGAATCAGCGTCGAGGAATAGCGGGATATATATGGATACGAGTTATTACAACCGCTTTGGTGCCGAGGAACTTACGCGCCGCTTGTCGAGCGAGACCTTGTTGGCGCAGGGCCCCATGGGCAGTGTTCTGTTGAGTGAGTACGATGCCGCCGACATTCCACCGGCGTTTTGGAATCTGGCAGAGCCGCAGACCGTTTCTCGTATCCATCGCTTGTATGTCGCCGCCGGCGCGCAGGTGCTCATTACCAACACCTTTCAGGCATCGAGCTATGCCCTCAAGCACGACCAGATTGCGCCGTCCGTGGCGGAGGTCAATCGCGGGGCCGTCGACGATGCCCGCCAGGCGCACCCTCAGCTGCTGGTGGGCTCGATGGGCCCGATCGGTATTGAGTGGTTTGCCGAGGACTCTGCCGAGTATCGTGAAATCCGAGGCATTGCGCGCGAACAGGCGCACGCCTTGCTCAACGCCGGCGTTGACGGCCTGCTGATCGAGACGGTGACGTCTATCCGTAATTTGCAGCCCATGCTTGCCGGCGCCCTAGATGCCGCCGACGGCATGCCTGTTCTGGTGAGTTTTGTCGTTGACGATAAAGGCGACCTGTTGGGCGATGGCCTCAACATCGAGGCAGCCGTTTTGTACGCAGAAAAACACGGCGCAAACTCGGTTGGTGTTAATTGCTGTTCGCTTGCGGCCGCGAACGCGGCGGTGCCCAGGATGGTTGCATCGGCGACTACTCCCGTCACGGTGCGTCCCAACGTGGGCGATCCGGTCCAGACTCAGGATGGCCCCGTATGGCACGAGAACCCCGAAGCTTTCGCGCGCGCATGCATCGAATGGAGGCATGCCGGTGCCGCAATGGTGGGCAGTTGCTGTGGAACCACGGCAATCACTACGGCAGCGATGGCCGAGGCGCTCGATATATAAAGGGCAAAACCGCTCCATTCGGGGCGGTTTTTTTATTGCTTGCATGTCCTCGGCAGCATTTGCCCAAATGGTGAATGCTGGTGCCGGCAGGTTGCCGAGTGCATGTTGCGGGTATACCCCATGCGTACCATGATCCAAACACTGTGAGGTGTCTGCGCGTGTGCGCGATAATTCATTTTGGAACTGACGGTTGGCGCGCTCGCGTCGATGAGGACTTCACTGCCGATAACGTTGCCCGTATCGCCGATGCCGTCGGCGAGTTGTGGCAAAAGACCAATCCGGGCAAAACGGTATATATAGGGTTCGACACCCGGCCCCTGGCGCGCGAGTTCGCTGAGCTTGCGGCGGGCGTGCTAGCAGCGCACGGGCTGGACGCCGTGCTCGCTTCGCGACCTGTCCCGACCCCTGCCCTTACGTGGGCGGCGGCTTATGACGGTGAAGCGTGCGGCGCGCTCATGGTGACGGGGTCCCATCATCCGCAGGGCTATCTGTGCCTCAAGATTCGCATGGGTGACGGCTCGACCGCCAACCAGGATGTCATCGAAGAGCTCGAAGAGACCATGGCTCCCGAGCCAATGGGGATCGAGGGGCAATATCGCACCGCGGATATCATTCCTGACTATATGCAGGCGGTGGCATCGTTTGTCGATGCCGAAGCCATCCGCGCCGCGCACTTGCGCGTGGTTGTCGATCCCATGGGCGGCGCAGCCCAGGGCTATCTAGCCGACTTGCTGCGCGAGCTTGGCGTTGAGGTGCATGAGATTCACGCCGGGCAGGCGTCTGATCAAGAAGATATCTGCCCCGACCCCGTTGAGCCGTGGGTGGACGCTTGCGAGCGCACGGTTATCGAGGACGGAGCTTGCGCTGGCCTGGTGACCGACGGCGACGCCGACCGTATCGGCGCGGTTGACGAGCGCGGCAGATATATACATCCGCATCAGATCATGGCGCTCGTTTTGGGCGACTTGGTTCAATTTCGTAATTTGGAGGGGCGCGTCGTCGTCAATCTTTCGTGCTCGACGCTCGTGCGTCGCATTTCCGAGGCGCTTGGCTGCCGCGTGACCGTCAAACCAGTCGGTTTCAAATATATAGCGGCAGAGATGAAGAAGGGCGGCGTCCTCATAGGCGGCGAAGAAGCCGGTGGTATCGGTATCGCCGCGCATATGCCCGAGCGCGATGGAATCCTCGCCTGTCTGATTCTGTGTGAGCTTATGGCAAAGACGGACGCGCCTTTAGGCGTTCTGGTCGACCAACTCGAGGACAGTTTTGGTAAGACGAGTTACGGTCGACGCGATTTGCGCCTTGAGGCCGAAGATGCCGAAACGTTACGAACCCTGCTGCCGGGCGTAAACCCCAAGTCGATTTGTGGCAAGGTGCCGCAAAACGTTAGTCATATGGATGGCTTGCGTTTGGCATTCGAGGATGACACGTGGCTGCTGGTCCGTCCTAGCGGGACCGAACCGGTGGTGCGCGTCTACGCCGAGGGGTTCTCGGTGGAAGAACGTGACGAGTTGCTCGATGCTGGCTGTGCTTTAGCTAGGGGAACGTATCCGCTTTAACCATGAGGCTGCCTTATATAAAGAGATGCTCGGCGAGCGGTAGGTAACGGCTGGCAAACGTTAGTCGGATCTTAAATTGTGTAGGAAATGTGTACGCCCAGATTCCCGCCCACGGGGCCCCTCCGGTCTGGCAATATATCTCCTTGCCGCGCGGCCCGGTCGAACCGGATGAGCCGCG
>CALHJX010000212.1:0-3213 GCA_938033385.1 uncultured Collinsella sp.
CGATGTCCGGTCTTCGGTGGATTACTGCTGGGGGAATATTGGCGCGCTTCGCGCGTTTTGGATGGGGTCTATCCCGGTGGCGCATTTGGCGCTTCTCGCCTTACGACTGTTGCGGCCGCGGTCCCGTTTGGGATCGCGGCCGTTTTGTTGTGGGTCAAATATGAACGTTGTGTTAATGAGTCGGTGGACGGTGGTGTTTTTCGGTGAGCGGCGTATCCTTCCAACGGTTAATCTAGTGTGTCAGTTGAAAGGAAGAGGGCGCTCGTCATTGTTTGAATGTGAACTACCGTTTGACCACAAGACGTTGCATCTAGAGCTCGAGGATAAGAACTTCGCTGGTGTGATGGAGGGTCATCAAAACGAGTTTAAGACCACGAAATCGCAGGAAGAGCTGGTAGAGGAGTCGCTTGCCAACCCTTATGGCTCGCCTTCGCTCGAGGAGCTTTGTGCTGGCAAAAAGGATATCGTCATCATTAGCTCCGACCATACGCGTCCCGTTCCCTCGCGTGTGACGATGCCTATTCTGCTGCATCACATCCATTCCGCTGCGCCCAAGGCTCGTGTGCGTATTTTGGTTGCTACGGGTATGCACCGTCCGTCGACGCACGAGGAGCTCGTCAACAAGTATGGCGAGGAGATCGTTGCCAACGAGGAAATCGTTATGCACGTCGCGACTGACGACAGCATGATGAAAAAGATTGGCACCCTGCCTTCTGGTGGCGAGTGCATTATCAACAAGATTGCTGCCGATTGCGATCTGCTGCTTGCCGAGGGCTTTATTGAGCCGCACTTCTTTGCCGGTTTCTCTGGTAGCCGCAAGTCCGTCCTGCCTGGCATCGCCAGCTACAAGACCATCATGTACAACCACAACGGTCAGTTTGTGAACGATTCTCATTCGCGTGCCGGCAACCTGTGCCACAACCACGTGAGCGAGGACATGTTTGCCGCTGCCGAGATGGCTCACCTTGCCTTTGTGCTTAACGTGGTGCTCAACGGCAAGCACGAGGTCATCGGCTCCTTTGCCGGCGACATTCACAAGGCACACGAGGCTGGCTGCGAGTTCGTGAAGAGCCTTGCCGGCGTTGAGCCCGTCGAGTGCGAGATCGCCATCACCACCAACGGCGGCTACCCGCTCGATCAGAACATCTATCAGGCCGTGAAGGGCATGTGCGCTGCCGAGGCTACGCTTCCCGAGGGTGGCGTGATCATCGACGTCGCCGGTTGTGCCGACGGTCACGGTGGCGAGGGCTTTTATCACAACATCGCCGACAACGATCCGGCGGAGTTTGAGCGCGCTTGCATCGACCGTCCTAAGGACGAGACCCTGCCCGACCAGTGGACGAGCCAGATTTTCGCCCGCATCCTGGCGCATCATCCCGTGATCATGGTCACCAACCTGTGCGATCACCAGATGCTCAAGGATATGCACATGACGCCGGTCAACACTATCGAGGAGGCGCTCAAGCTCGCCTTTGAGATGAAGGGTGCCGATGCCAAGGTGGCCGTCATTCCCGATGGCCTGGGCGTTGTCGTCGCGCAGCACTAGCGTGCGGCCTAAACGAATCGTTTATAACCGACAAGAAAGATAAGGTTTTATGCTTACCAAACTCCTCTGCGAATTCGGCGCAACGGCCCTCATGATCATCTTTGGCGTGGGCGTGCACTGCGATACCGTGCTCAAGGGCACCAAGTATCAGGGCTCTGGTCATATGTTTGCCATCACCACTTGGTCTTTTGGCATCTCGGTCGCCTTGTTTATCTTTGGCGGCGCCGTGTGCATGAACCCCGCCATGGTGCTTGCCCAGTGCATCGTCGGCCTGGTGCCGTGGAGCAGCTGCATCCCCTTCATGGTTGCCGATATGCTCGGCGGCTTTGCGGGTGCCGTGATCGCGTGGTTGATGTATGCCGATGAGTTCAAGGCTTCCGATGGTGTCATCGATCCCGTTGCTCAGCGCAACATCTTCTCGACCAACCCCACCACCGAGGGTACGAACTACGCCCGTAACTTCTTCTGCGAGGCTATCTGCACCTTTGTGTTCATCAGCGCCATCCTTGCTGCCGCTAACCGCGCCGGCGAGAACGTTCTGATGCTTGCTATCTGCGTCGGTCTGATCGTTTGGGCTGTTGGCATGGGCATGGGCGGCATCACCGGCTTCGCCATGAACCAGGCTCGTGACCTTGGTCCTCGTATGGCTTATCAGGTGCTGCCGATTAAGCACAAGGCTGACAACAACTGGAAGTACGGCCTGCTCGTTCCTGGCATCGCACCGTTTGTCGGTGCCGCTCTGGCCGCGCTGTTTGTGCACGGTTTCTTGGGCATGTTCTAGTCTGAGGCTACATAGTTGTCCGCTGGCCGCATGGGGTAACTTCCCAGCGCGTCCTCGGACATGCAAAAAGGCTCGCTGCGCGCTTCGTGCGGCGAGCCTTTTTGCGTTCTGCGGAATGCGCTGGGAAGTTACCCCATGCGGCCAGCTGCGGGATCTTGGTCGCGTTGGAACAAGCAACCCAACATATATCTGAATTTGGATGGGAGGGGCTTGTTGCTGGTGGGGGCGTTGAGGCGCGAGTGACACTTTGGGGTGCGCGGAGCCCTGCGTTGGGTCGATGATTTGGGATGAGCTTCTTACTTAGGTGAAGAGGGGCTTTATGGCTGAGAGGTAGTCTTTGGCTACGTCGGCTTTGTTTGCTTGGAAGTTGTGCCAGGCCCACCATTGGACCATTCCTACGAAGCTTGAGGCTATGTGGTGTAGTAGGAAGCTGCGGTCCATGGTGGCGGCGGGGCCGTTTGGGTCGGTGGGGACGGTTTCGGCTGCTCGTGACATGATGGTCTTGCGTAGGCTGTCGGCGAAGACGCGTGAGCCGGCGCCGGCTACGAGGGCTCGAACGCCCTGGCGACGCTCCCAGAGGTTGTTGAGAATGTGCTCGACCTGCACGAGTGGGTCGTCGAGTGGTGTGCCATCGTCGTCGAGGGCGTGGGTGCAGATGTCGCTCACGAGCTCGGACAGTAGGTCGTCTTTGCTCTTAAAGAGACCGTAGAATGTCGCGCGGCCTACGTGAGCGCGTGCGATGATGTCGCCGACGGTGATCTTGCCGTAGTCTTCTTCGCACAGCAATTCGGAGAATGCCGAAACGATGGCGGCGCGGCTTTTTGCCTTGCGGGCGTCCATGGCTATGCGTCCGCGTGAACGAGCAGGCAGCGGAGCGTGCCGGAGC
>CALHJX010000213.1:0-2369 GCA_938033385.1 uncultured Collinsella sp.
AATCTATGTGGTCAATATAATACCGTTGAACCCGCGTATCGATACCGTTCAGCCATTCGCCTCGCCCCATCGCACGCATCTTCATCCGGACTGTCATTATTAATCTAACGATGCTTTGAGAAATGTAGGTGCTTCTAAATGTGCTGTCGACTTCTTCTCAAACTAATCCTAAGAGACAGGGCCGTATGGATCTCTACGCTCGTTCTCGCTGCGGCCTTCTCCGTCCCCATTGCGTTCAATTCACCCATCTACGGGCCCTTCTTCATGAAGCAGGGCATGCAGGGCTTTGTCGACGCATTCAATACGCGCGCGCCCCAGGCCAGCGGCACAGACCTATCTCCAGAGCAGCAAGATGACGCGGAGCTTGCAAGATACGCGAACGCCGCCCTCGCCGCTCAAACCGACGCCGCCTTTCTCGATTCTGCCGAGAGCTACTACGCGCTCATGGGCGAAGGCTTCCAATCCGGGTCCATCGTGGGAGACCGAGAGACCAATGACGCGGAGCTCGCATATTGCCGTGCCCTGAGCAGCTCCGGCATCACGGATATCCCGGCCTCCGCAAACGACCTGCCGTTCCTTTCCTTCCTGCCTTACGCCATTGCCACGGCGCCGTCTTTCCTTCCCTTCATCCCCTTCCTTCTCTCGTCGATACTCGTGCTCGGCGCCACAAGGCCTGCGACCCTGGCGGCAAAGGCGCCCGTGCCCAAATTCCGGCGCCTTATCCAGATCGTGTTTTCGATAATCGGCGCGGGGACCGCGATGCTCCTCGCCGGCCTCGCACCCGGGGGCATTTGCGCCTTGGCCCTAAACGGATTCGGGCAAATTGGGTACCCGATCGCCTTCTTCCATGACGGCGCGCTTGCCACCACGACCGCGGGAGACGTCTTCACGACCCTGCTTGTCGCGCTTCTTGCGGGCGGAACCTTGATATCCGTTTGCTCCGCCGTCCTATCGACCGCAACGAGGCGCGTCCTCGCGGGCCCCCTTACCTCCGCGCTGCTTGTCGCGGCCCCGGCATTCCCGTTACTGTCCGATTCGGCACTAGGGCATAACGCCGCGCTCAATCTCCTGCCGCTGGCCGTGTTCTCGCCTATCGAGGCAACGGGTTACGTGGGATGCTTCCCGACGGAATTCATTGGCTCCGGTTCAGGCAGAGCATCGATGCTTGCCGTGGCCCTGGCATACGTCGCGGTCCTTTTTGCGGTCGGCGCCGTTGCGGCACGTTCGCCCAAACAGGCTGGACCCGCGAAAAAGCACCATGGGCTCGAGCTTCTGGACGCGAGCGTGGGATACGGGAGTACGACGATACTTTCAATCGGGTCGCTTTTCCTGAGCCCGGGAACGGCGGCGGGCCTCGTTGCCCCCAACGGCTCGGGGAAAACCACCCTTCTTGAAGCGCTGTCGGGCCAATTTCCCACCCGCATCCGCTCGGGAAGCCTGGCGGCAGACGGAATCTGCCAACGTCGATCAGCCGAATTTGCAGAACTCGTCTACCTGAGCTCTTCGGGCAGCGCGGATCTCTATCCCACGCTATCGGCCATCGAGCACCTTGCTTTCGTTAGGGAGGCGTGGAAATCGGCCGCCGACATCGACTCGCTCTGCGACTCCCTCGGAATCTCCACATATCTCGACAAGCCGACCCGTAAACTCTCGGCAGGAATGAAGCAGCAGGTAAAGCTTGCCATGGCGATAGCGACCGATTGCCCGTACCTCGTCCTCGATGAACCGCTGAACGGCCTCGATCCGGGAAAACGGAAAACCTCCTGCGACGCGATGCGCAGCGAGGTGGCGCGGGGACGCAGCGTGCTCATTTCAAGCCATCTGCTCGACGACCTGGCAGACCTTACCAACTCGTTCTACTTCATCGAGGCCGGCACGCTCGTGGAAAAGATCGAGTCGTCCTCGCAGACGCTCAAGCAGGAATACCTCGATACATACGAGCGAGGTGAATGACATGAAACTATTTGAACAGCTGAAGTCCAATGCGTCGCGCATGGCTGTCTACGCCATCCTCGTGGCAACGGCTTTATGCGGAATCGCGGCACCCGTCTATGCGCTCAACGGGGAGAAAGGCGATGTCGAACCCGCGTACATGGCTTCGACGGTTAAGGACCGGTACAAAGCCTTCTCTGGAGACGCGTTTTACGTAGCAGAGTACGACACGACCTACCGTGAGCTTCGCTACAACAAGAGATACGAATATCTAGGCGCAAAAGTAATCAGCTATACGTCGGGTTGGTACGGCCCCAACTATGGACACATAACCCAGTTCAAGTGTAACTACCGTGTGTACAACTAAAGCAACCCGGCCGGGACGAGGGGTGACGCAAAAGCGTCGCCCCTCGTTTTTAACCATGTCAACTGAACCT
>CALHJX010000214.1:0-2171 GCA_938033385.1 uncultured Collinsella sp.
GGCCCTTGCGGCGTAGTCGCTATTTATTCAGTCCAAGTTTCGGGGCGCAGTTCACAGGCACCTTTGTGGTGGTTTTTGTTTAAGCGCCGGCGATGACGAGATTTGGGTGGGCGCTGTCGACAATCTCGGCGATTGAGGTGGCGACGGCGGTATCGGGGTCGCTATCCATCACGATGGTGTCGACGTCGGCAAGCTCGGCAAAACGGTACATGCCGCGTCCGTTGACCTTACTGGCGTCCATGAGGGCGACGCTTTGGCGGGCGGCACCGACCATAGCCGCTTTGGTCTCGGCCATCTGCGGAAAGTCGGTCGTAAAGCCGCAGCCGGGAACAAAAGCGCCAGGGCACATGACGGCAAGGTCGGCGTGGACCATTTGGAGCGCCTGCATGGTAAGTGGGCCGTACAGATAGCGATGACCTTTGCGCAGCGCCCCGCCCAGCATAACGACATCGACCGAGGGCATGCTCTCGTCGATGTAATCGGCAATGGTAATGTCGGCCGTGATGACGGTGATGCCGTTGCGCTGGTCGAGGAGCCGGACAAACTCGAGCGCCGTGGTGCCCGAGTCGACGAGCAGCGTGTCGCCGTCATTGACGAGCTCGATGGCGCTTTGCGCGATGGCCTGCTTGGCGGCGACGTTGACATTGATGCGGCGATCTTGCGTGGAGACGGTCAGGCGCTTGTGAAGCGATACGGCACCACCATGTGTGCGGCGCAGCTTGCCTGCTTCGGCGAGCGCGTCCAGGTCGGCGCGGGCGGTGACGGAGGACACGCCAAAGGTCTGGGCGATTTCTGCTACCTGCACCGAGGCGTTATGCTCGAGCATTTCCATAATGGCGGTACGGCGTTCGTCGGCAAAAGCACGGTTGGTAGCTTGGGTCATGGCTGCTCCATTCTCGGCTAAATTTGCAGAAATTGTGTTGACTCTATTTTCGTTCATTTTCTTTTTGAGTAAGAAAACACCTTTCGATTACTTATCTTTTCTATAAAAGAAAGACGCTGAACGCCTAAAATTCAATATCGAACACGCCCACTCGGCTCCAATTCCTTCCGTTTGCTTTTCAAAAACGACGGTATTGACCTGCATGGGCTCAATATCTCGCACGTGCAAAGCCGCTGAATTTCATACAATGAGCGCAGTAAAACGCAAGGTAAAACGCCTTGTGAACAACTACGCCCGATGTCCAGATGCGGGCGAGGGAGAGGAGCAAACGCTCATGGCACTTGTTACCACCGAAAAGATGCTCAAGGACGCTCAGGCCGGCCACTACGCCGTCGGCGCGTTCAACGTCGAGAACCTCGAGTTTGTTATGGCCGTTCTGGCCGCTGCCGAGGAGACCAAGTCCCCCGTCATCATGCAGACCACCCCGGGCACCATCAAGACCGCTGGTCTGGACTACTTCTACGGCATGGTCAAGGCTGCCGCCGAGCGCGCTTCCGTGCCCGTCGCTCTGCACCTCGATCACGGCGATGGCTATGACCGCTGCATGCAGGCTTTCCGCACGGGCTACACCTCTGTCATGATCGACGGCTCGCACGAGTCCTTCGAGGACAACATCGCTCTGACCAAGTCCGTCGCCGACGCTGGCCGCGCCATGGGCGTGCCCGTCGAGGCCGAGCTTGGTAAGGTTGGCGGCAAGGAGGACGACGGTCCCGCGGTTGAGGGCGAGAGCCCCTACACCGATCCTGCTGAGGCCAAGGAGTTCGTCGAGCGTACCGGCTGCACCTCCCTCGCAATTGGCGTTGGCACCAGCCACGGTGTGTACACGAGCGATCCGCACATCGAGCAGTCCGTGGTCAAGGCCATCCGCGACGCCGTCGACGTGCCGCTGGTTCTGCACGGCACCTCTGGTGTGCCCGATGAGCAGGTTGCCGAGGCTGTGAAGAACGGCATCTGCAAGGTTAACTACGCCACCGAGCTGCGTCAGGCCTACACCAAGGGCTTCATGGCCTACATGGCCGAGAACCCTGCCTGCTTCGACCCCAAGAAGCCGGCCAAGGAGGGCATGCGTGAGATCACCGAGCTGGTTAAGATCCGCATGACCAACCTCAACTCTGCGGGCAAGGCAGAGTAACAGCAAGGGTACTCTGATCCCACCGGACGGCTTGGGCGGGTCCCCGTACTTAGTTTCCAAAACGTCCTCGCGCGTGAAGGCCCCCGTTGCCTCGCT
>CALHJX010000215.1:0-5732 GCA_938033385.1 uncultured Collinsella sp.
AAGTTGTCGAACATGATGCGGTCGACGCCGCCCGCCGCGAACACCTCGTCGATGTCTTCCAGCGTGCGGACCTCGCACTCGATGGGGATCGTCTTGCCTTTGGCCGCGAGGTATCGGCGCACACCTTCGATCGCGGGGCGGATGCCGCCGGCGAAGTCGATGTGGTTGTCCTTCAGCAGGATCATGTCGAACAGCCCCATGCGGTGGTTCTCGCCGCCGCCGATCTTCACGGCCATCTTGTCCAGCACGCGCATGCCCGGCGTGGTCTTGCGCGTGTCGACGAGCACGGTCTTGGTGCCCTCGAGCGCCGCAGCCATCTGGTGCGTATAGGTAGCGATACCGCTCATGCGCTGCAGGTAGTTGAGCGCCACGCGCTCACCCGAAAGCAGCACGCGCGCATCGCCGCGCACCTGACCCACATGGTCGCCGGCATGCACCTCGTCGCCATCGGCAACGTCGAGCAGCACCGAGCTCTGCGAATCCAGCAGCTCAAAGGTGCGGGCAAACACATCCAAGCCGGCGATAATGCCGTCGGCCTTGGCGACAAGCTCCACCGTGGCGGGGCGCGCCGTGGGACACACGCTCGCCGTGCTCACGTCCTCAAACGTAATGTCCTCGCGCAGAGCCTGCAGAATCAGATCATCGACGACGAGCTTCATGGTAATGGGGTTCATGGTCTACTCCTCCACGGCCTGCGTGCCGGCGGCACGGGCCAAATCATCGATTGCCAGAGGGTCGGCGCCCAGGGCGCGATGACGGCCATCGAGCGCGGGATCGCCCGCCTGCTCCACTGCGAGCGACTCGCCGGTGCGCATGTACCACGCGGCGCGACGACCCCAGACCAGCGCCTCGAGCAGGCTGTTTGAAGCCAGGCGATTCTTGCCGTGAACGCCGTTGCAGGCCGTCGGCGGCGTAGAGCTCGGGCATCGAGGTGCGGCCGTCCTTGTCGACCCACACGCCGCCCATAAAGTAGTGCTGCGTGGGCGTAACGGGGATGGGCTCGTCCAAGATGTCGCGGCCGTCCTCCAGGCAGCGCGCGCGGATATTGGCAAAGTGCCCGGTCACCACGTCGCGCTCGACGGGGGCAAAGCTCAGCCACTCGTGCTCGGTGCCGTCCTGCTTCATCTGCTCGCGAATAGCGGCGGCGACCACATCGCGCGGCTGAAGCTCGTCGGTAAAGCGCTCACCGGTGGCGTTGAGCAAAATCGCGCCCTCGCCGCGGCAGCTCTCGCTGATCAGGAAGGTGCGGCCCGGCTGTGGCGAGAACAATCCCGTGGGGTGGATCTGCACGTAGTCCAGATGCTCCATCTTAATGCCATGCTCCTGAGCGATGTAGCAGGCATCGCCCGTGAGCTGCGGGTAGTTAGTCGAATGGTCGTATACGCCGCCGATACCGCCCGTCGCCCACAGCGTGTGGCGGGCATGGATCTTAAACGGCTCGCCGGCATGCACGCCCTCGGCGGCATTTACCAGCTCGTCGGCGGGGCGAACCGAGTTGCCCTCGTCCACGGGAACGGCGACGATGCCGGTACACACCGTGGCGCCATCACGCTCGCCCGTTAGGATGTCGGTCATGGCCACGTGCTCCAAAATCTGCACGTTGTCCAGCTTGCGGACGGCCTGGAGCAGCTTAGTCGTGATCTCCTTGCCCGTAATATCGGCATGGAAGGCAATGCGTGGGCGGCTGTGCGCGCCCTCGCGGGTAAAGTCGAGGCTGCCGTCGGCCTTGCGCTCAAAGTCCACGCCCATCGCTAGCAAGTCGTTGATGACCGAGCGGCTCGAGCGAATCATGATGTCGACGCTCTCGCGGCGGTTCTCGTAGTGGCCGGCGTGCATGGTGTCCTCAAAGAAGGCATCGTAGTCCGAGCCCTCGGGCAGTACGCAGATGCCGCCCTGCGCGAGCATCGAATCGCACTCGTCGACAGCACCCTTGGAAAGCATGATCACGCGCGTGCTCGTCGGCAGGTTGAGAGCTGCGTACAGGCCCGCCACGCCGCAGCCGGCAATGACGACGTCGCACTCCATATCGGGGTATTGCTTGGTTTCCACAGGAATCCTCTCCTTTGTAATGTGAAATAAGGAACCGTCCCTCATGCCACATTGTTCTAGCGCGCTGCGTACTCGAACATACGGTCGAGCGTAAGTTTTGCCTGGTCGGCAGCCTCGTCCGAGACGCCGATCTGCACCTCGCCCTCGCCCGTCTCCAGGCAGCGCACGAGCTTTTCGAGCGTGATGAGATCCATGTTGACGCAGGTGGGCTGCACCGCGGGGAAGTAGAACTTTTTGCCGGTGCCCTGGCAGCGGCGCTCGAGCTCGTAGAGCACGCCGCGGACCGTCACGATGATGAATTCGCTGGCGTCCGACTCCTCGGCATACTTGATGATGCCGGCGGTGGAGCCGATGTAGTCGGCCTCGGCCAGAACGTCGGCCTTGCACTCAGGATGCGCCAGCACGAGCGCGTCGGGGTGGGCCTCCGTCGCGTCGACGATCTGCTCGACGGTGATGATGTGATGGCGTGGGCAGTAGCCGTTGTTGAGGATGACGTGCTTTTGCGGCACCTGCTCGGCTACGAAGCGTCCCAGGTTTTGGTCGGGAATGAACAGGATATGCTGCTGCGGCAGCTCGGACACGATCTTAACGGCGTTGGAACTGGTGACGCACACGTCGCTCCAGCTCTTGATCTCGACCGTGGAGTTGACGTAGCACACCACGGCCAGGTCGTCGCCGTACTCGGCGCGCGCCGCGTCAACCGTCTCGCGCTTGACCATGTGCGCCATGGGACAGTCTGCGCCCGGCTCGGGCAGCAGCACGGTCTTAGTGGGATTGAGCAGCTTGGCGCTCTCGCCCATAAACTCCACGCCGCACAACACGATGGTCTGCTGCGGCAGGCTCTTGGCGAGCTTTGCCAGGTAGAAGCTATCGCCGACGTAATCGGCAACGGCTTGGACCTCGGGCGCCACGTAATAGTGCGCCAGGATCACCGCGTCACGTTGGGTTTTTAGTTGCTGAATGGCCTCGACGAGCTCTGCGGGCACCAGTGCCGCACGCTCCGTTGCCGTCGTTGCCGATGCTAGGCCGGCCGCGATATCGCGTGCAAGCTCCGACGCATCCATGTTCGCGCTCTGTGCCATCAAGGCCCCTCTCTTTTGGCGAATCTTGGGGCTTTAGTATGACACCTAGGTTTACAGCTGACAAGACAGCTGTAAACCTAGGTGTAAAGTTGAAATAAAGATTCAATCATGTGGCAGGTCCATATTCGAACTGGCAAGCTGAGGATAGCTGAGCTCTCGATGGCGCAGGAGGCATCTTTCGCCACCGCAATACCGCTTGGCGCGAGTTGCACGCCGTGGGGCGCAAACGGTCCGCACCCCCGCAAGCGGCGCGTACCCGATGTGGCAAAATCGAACTACTTAAGGGGGCCGAATGCTCAAGATTATTGCCTGCGACGATGATGTCGCTTTTCTAGATAGACTGCACCGGATGATCGACCGTTGGTCGACCGAGACGGGCACGGCGGTCGATGTTGCGCTCGTCACACGCGGCGAGGACCTGCTGGCCCGCCATGCCGCATCGCGCGCCGACATCATTCTGCTCGACATGATCATGCCGCTCGTCAACGGCATGGACACCGCACGCGAACTGCGCCAGGCCGACACCGCCGTGCGCCTGGTGTTCCTCACCTCGTCGCCCGAGTTCGCGCTGGAATCCTACGAGGTCCGCGCCTTCGACTATCTGCTCAAGCCCGTGACTTACGAACGCCTGGCGCAGTTACTCGACGAGCTTTCGAGCATGCGCCCGGCGGCAACCGACGAGCTCGTGATCAAAACTTCCTTTGGCTACCACGCCCTGCGCCTGTCCGACATCGAATATGCCGAGGCGCGCAACAAGCACGTGGTCTTCCACCTGCGCGACGGACGCGATATCGAGGCACTCGAGTCGTTCCGCAGCGTCGAGGACCGCTTGGAGCAAAACGCAGTCTTCTTTAAATGCCACCGCAGCTACCAGGTCAACCTGCGCAATATCGATCACTTTGACCGCACGGACATCGTCATGCGCTCGGGCGCGTGCATCCCGCTTTCGCGCAGTTGCAAGCAGGGATTCCAAGACGCCTACTTTGCGGTGCGCTTTGAGGGTGGGAGACACTGATGGTCTCCTCGGTCGAAATGGTCCTTTGGGCAATCCACCACGCCACGACGCTGCTCTTTGGCGTCTTTGCCTCGGCGGCGCTGTGCGGTGTCAAGATCAACCGCCGCCATTCGCTCGAGCTGGTGGGGGTCGGCGCCGTAACCGGCACCGCTTTTGCGATTGCCAACCTCGTCGGTGGCGAGCTGCTTGCCCGACAGGCCTATCCACTCGTCGTGCATCTGCCGCTTGTCGTCTACCTGTGCGTACGCTATCGCCTGAGTCCGCTGCTCGCCATCCTGGGCGTTACCAGTGCCTACCTGAGCTGCCAGTTTAGCAACTGGGTGGGCATCGCCGCATTCGCCGCCACCGATTCGCAGGTCGCGTACTACGTGGCGCGCATCATCACCACGCTCGGCGTCTTTGCCGTCTTGTTGCATTGGGCAAGCGAAATTGGCCCCCGCCTGGCGATCAAAAGCCCCACCGAGCTGGAGATTCTGCTCATCCTGCCGCTCGTCTACTACATCTTCGACTACGCCACCAACGTCTATACCACGCTCTTCCACTCGGGCTCGGTGGTAACCGTTGAGTTTTTAGCGTTCGCACTCTGCGCCTTCTACCTTATGTTTCTTGCCGTCTACCTTCGCGAATACGAGGCAAAGGAAATCGCCGAGCGCGAGCGCTGGATGCTCGCGACCCGCGACAGCGCGGCCATCAAAGAGCTCGAAGCCTGGCGCCAGTCCGGACGCGAGCTCTCGGTTCTCCGTCACGACATGCGCCACTACCTGCGCGGTCTAGCGGCCCTGATCGAAGAGGGTCACACCGATGAGGCGCTCGAGCGCATCGACGAACTCTGCGAGGCCAACGACCGCACCGCCGTGCGCCGCTACTGCGCCAACGAAACGGTCAACATTGCGCTCTCGTCGCTTTCCGCGGACATCAACGCGCACGGCATCACCGCCGACCTGCGCGCCGCCGTGCCCGAAACCGTCCACGTGGGCGATGTCGATCTGTTCAGTGTGGTATCGAACGCCCTGGACAATGCCATCGCCGCGGCGAGCGCCGCCCCCGAAGGCAAGCGGTTTGTCGACCTGGACCTTCGCTACGAAGACGGTCAGCTTCTATTGCTGGTTTCCAACACATTTGGCCGTGCGCCGCACATGGTCGACGGCATGCCCGTGGCTCAGCACACTGGGCACGGCTTTGGCACCAAGAGCATTATGCTTGCCGTCGAGCGCATGAACGGCAACTGCCAGTTCCGCATTAACGGCGACCGGTTTGAGCTGCGCGCCGTGATGTAGGGGCTGCCGCCAGCCTCACTACAGCGGTGCAGCCGCCGGGGTCAGCTGCTTAATGTAGGCCCACATGCGCTGCTTGGCGGCCTTGTCGGTCAACGCCGCCTCAAAACCGTCGAGCGCCAGCACGCGGCGCCCCTGCACATGGGCGACCAGGCCGGGCTTGAGCATGGCGGTGTCAAAGTCATCAATTGCCACAAGCATATCGGCATAGGTCTCGCGCATGACATCGGCCGCGCTGTTGTCCAGCAGCAGCACCGCCTCGGGGTCCAAGGTCTCTAGCGCTTCGCGGAACAGGTCGCACGTCAGGGCCTC
>CALHJX010000216.1:0-1609 GCA_938033385.1 uncultured Collinsella sp.
ACCTGCACGAGACGCATGCGCGCCTCGTCTGCTGTGATGCTCGACGGCGTCGTGATCTCGCACGTCGCAAGCGGACATTCCTGTGCCGCGGCCGAATCCTCGGCAAACAGGCCAAAGCGAATGGACGTGTTGCCCACGTCGACCGTCAATATATATGCGCACCCATTAAGCATCGTCGGCGCTCCTTTCATCTGCCCAGCAGTATATCGCCTACCTAAACCAGTCATCCCAAAATAACTAGCTTGCCGCTATACTGGTGCGCGGTCGTTTGCGAGCTCACGCGGCGGCCCTTGGTAACCCGACTTCCCGCGCCGTATCCGTAGCGGCGCTCCCGGGGGAAGCGGATATACGCAAAGGAGTTCTATATGAGCAATCCCTCGAACCGCACCTCGATGCGCGGTCAACTCACGCTGCGCGGCGTCGTCATCGGCGCCCTTGGCTGCGTGATCATCACGGCAAGCTCGGCCTATACCGCCCTCAAGATGGGCGCCCTCCCCTGGCCGATCATTTTCGCTGCCGTCATTTCGCTGTTCTTCCTTAAGCTCATGGGCAACGCCAGCCTCAACGAGGCCAACGTCACCCACACCATCATGTCTGCGGGCGCCATGGTCGCCGGCGGCCTGGCGTTTACCATCCCGGGCGCCTGGATGTTGGGCTATGCCGACCAGATCAGCTGGCTCGACATGTTTATCGTGGCGCTCGCCGGCACCATCTTGGGCCTTCTAGCGACAGCGCTCATCCACCGTCACTTTATCGTGGACGCCGCGCTGGAGTTCCCCACCGGCAACGCCGCTGCCCAGACTCTACGTGCTACCGAGGCCGGCGGCAAGACCGGTAAGCAGCTCTTTGGCCCCATGGCCATCGCAGGCATCTACAGCGTGCTGCGCGACGCCCTGGGCGTGGTGCCCAGTATGCTGTGCACGCTCAATATCCCCGGCGTGACCTTTGCCATCTACAACTCGCCCATGCTGCTGTCCATCGGCTTCCTCGTGGGCTTCGCCCCCGTCGCCTTCTGGTTTGCCGGCGCGCTGCTGGGCAACTTTGGCATCATCGTTGGCGGCACCGCTGCTGGCCTGTTCGATATTGTGACCGCGCAGGGTATCGTCAAATCCCTCGGTATGGGTCTTATGATGGGCTTTGGCGTCGCCGTCGTCCTCAAGGACATCCTGCCGCAGGTCGCCGGTATCGTCCGCGGTCTTGCCGCCGACAGCTCCACCGACACCGACGAGCAGTCGCTTATCTCGGGCTCTCTTAAGCTCGACGCCGGCATCATCGGCCTGGGCGCTGCCGCCATCGCCGTAATCGTTGCCATCGCGCTCGACCTTGGCCCCGTTCCGGCCGTCATCGTCACGTTGTTCACCTTTGTCACCACCATCATGAGCGCGCAGAGCTGCGGCCAGACGGGTATCGACCCCATGGAGATCTTCGGCCTCATCGTCATGCTCATCGTTGCCGCCTTCGCGCAGCTCGCTCAGGTCAAGCTGTTCTTTATCGCCGGCATCGTGGCCGTAGCGTGCGGCCTTGCGGGCGACGTCATGAACGACTTTAAGGCCGGCGCCGTGCTGGGCACCAACCCGCGCGCACAGTGGGTTGGCCAGGCCATCGGCGG
>CALHJX010000217.1:0-10882 GCA_938033385.1 uncultured Collinsella sp.
CCGATAAAGTGGGCGCTCTTAAACTCGGGCGCGGAGGTTGCAGTCTGGGAATCAGCCATGTGCTCGTGTACTCCTTGCGTAAACACTGCCTGTAACCCGTTAACTGTACCGCACCTACCGCATCAGCGCGAGGGCGACCGACGATATCCCGTCTAACTAACGCAAACCCTCTACCGCATCCGCCAGAAGAGCGGCGGCCCTATCCTGAGCCAGACCACGCGCCGCCTGACGCATGGCGTCGCGCGCCGCCGCGTCATCGACCAGGTGCAGAAGTTCATCGGCAAAGGCAGAACCGTCGATATCGGCATCGGCGAAGAGCACGCCGGCCCCGGCGTCGACCAGATAACGGGCATTGGTGGTTTGGTGGTCGGCCGTCGCATGCGGGTACGGCACGAGCACCGAAGGCACGGCGAGCGCAGCGATCTCGGCTACGCTCGATGCGCCCGAACGCGAGAGCACCAAATCGGCAGCAGCCAGCATATCGCCCATGTTGTCGATGTAAGGCTGGACGCGGTAACGCTTCGCCTCCTCGGGCGTCAGCGCCAAAGCGCGCTCGGTCTCCTCAAAGCCGTCGGCACCCGTCGAATGCAACACATAGAGGTTTTTGCGCGAAAGCAGCTCGTTTTTGAGCGAAACCACGCGCTCGTTGAGGTGCTGGGCGCCAAGTGAACCGCCAAAGACGAGCAGCAGCGTAGCGTCCTCGGGAACGCCAAGTGCCTTGCGGCCGCGAGCGCGATCGCCCTCGATCACCGAGCGACGTACGGGGTTGCCGGTCATGAGCACGTGGTCAGGGTCACCTTCGCGCTCAAAGACCGAACGCGCTGCCGGCACCGAGATGCACACGCGGGCGGCGTGGGAGTTCATCATCTTGTTGGCCAGGCCCGGAACAGAGTTCTGCTCATGCAGCAGATACGGAACGCCCGCGCCCTTGCACCACCCCAGCAGCGGAACCTCGACATAGGCACCAAAACCAATGGCGGCATCGGGCTTGCCGACCTTTGAGAAATGACTGGCGAGCGCACGCTTGGCCTTGTTGACACGCCACAGCGAGGTCAGCGCCGTCCAAGGACGGGAGCGGTCGAAGCCCGTGACCGTAATGGGCACAAAATCAAACCCAGCCTCGGGGACCAGACGACCCTCGAGCTTGCGCGACTGGCCCACGAACACAACGTGGTGGCCACGGTCACGCAGCTCTTCGGCCAAGGCGAGCGCGGGGTTGATGTGTCCTGCCGTGCCGCCGGCTGCAATAGCAACGGTCATTTTATCGGTCATGGTAGTCCCTTCGTACACGCGGTCCCTGGCCGTCGGTACGCAGACGCGCCGACGGGTCTGAGTTCAAATCGATTCGATTATATCCGCCGCCCGCATTGCGAGGAGTGGGGCGCTGAGGACGACCTTGCGGCGCCGTTCGCTGACGCGAGCGGGCTGCGGGGTCGGTCGCAGAGCCATCCAGGACGGTAAAACCGTTACGCGAAGATCGCTCGCCGCGCACGTGGGGCACGCCGGCGGTACTCTCATCCATAACGGCAAAGCTCTCACGGCGGCGGTCATACTCATCGCGGCGGGCGCTCTCGTACGAAACGCGCAGGATCAACCCGGCAAGCATGAGCGACACAATAATCGACGAACCGCCGTAGCTAATAAACGGCAACGGTTTGCCCGTCATGGGAAACACGTTGAGGATGCCCAGCGCGTTAATCAAAAACTGCACCGCGAGAATGACCGCGGAGCCAGACGCCATGAGCGCGCCCCGACGATCGGTCGCCTGCTCGGCAATGCGAAACGCCGAGTAGATCAGCATCGCAAACACCAAGAAGAACAGCACGGTTCCGACAAAACCGACTTCCTCGCCAATGATGGCCAAGATGTAGTCGTTGTGTGCCTCGGGCAGATACGAGTACTTCATGGTTGAGTTGCCGATGCCACGGCCGAACAGACCGCCCGAGGCAAAGGCCATGATGGCAAGCGTGGCCTGATAGCCGTCACCATACTCGTCGGCCCAAGGGTTCAAGGCAACCTGAATACGCACCATACGGTATGGCTCTGCGACAAGCGCAATCACGATCACGAGAATGCCGAAGATTAGCACGCCGATGATAAATCTGGGGTCGAGACCCGCAAACAACGCCATGCACATGAGGGTCAACAGGATGATCAGGACAGTACCGAAATCGGGCTGGATAAAGATCAGAAAGAGCGAAATGCCCAGGTAGATGCCCATCTTGCGAAGGAATTCGTTGATGTTGCCACCGGGCGAAAAGAAGCGATCAAGCATGATGGCCGAATACGCAATGGCAAATGGCTTTAAAAACTCGGAAGGCTGGAACTGAATACCGGCGATGTTGAGCCAGCGCGTGGCGCCGCGACTGCCGCTGCCCACCAAGAACACCAGAAGCAGTAGCCCTATCATGCCGATAAGGAAGATCCTGAGCACATCCTCCCCAAACCAGCTGTCCGGCAAAACGCGCACGATGGCAATCAGTGCCAGAACACCGACCACGGCAAACGCGGCCTGTCGACCCAGAAAAAACGTCGCCGAGCCATTCTCGTGCAGCGCCTCGACCGAAGACGCCGAGTACACCATCAGCAGGCCAAAGCACACCAAGGTAAACAAGCAGGCCATGAATATCAAACGGGGGCGCATGATACGGGCGGGAACGCCGGCAATATAGCGTTCGCTAAACGACTGCCCGCCGCGGCTGGAACGCGGTGTGATGCGCCGTGAGGAAGCACGGTCCGAGTCGGGCCTCCTCATACCTTGTCGGGGGCTCTCCTCTCTCACCGCAACCCCTATTCCATTTGTGATTTCGCTGTAGCGGCAAGCTGAGCCACGTAGTCCTTAAACACGCGGCCGCGCTCCTCATAGCCCGAGAACTCATCGAACGAAGAGCAGGCAGGAGAAAGTAAGATCACATCGCCACGGCTCGAAAGCGAACGGGCAACGTCCACGGCGTCGCGCAGGTCATCCGCCTGGGCGATATCCACATCGCCATCGACATCGGCCTCGTCCATAGCGGCGGTGAAGCGCTCGCGCGCATCGCCAAAGCAGACGACCGAGCGCACGTTGTCCATAACGACGCGCGCGAAGTCCGTGAGCGGCGTGCCCTTATCGTGGCCGCCGAGCAGCAAGATCACGTCGTCATCGGGAAATGCCGTCAGTGCCTTCTCGACCGCATCGGTGTTGGTCGCCTTGGAATCGTTGACGTAGCGCACGCCGTCAATCTCGCCACACGGCTCCACGCGGTGCTCGAGCGGCTGGAACGAGGCAAGACCGCGGCAGACACCATCGACATCGGCACCGACCGCCAAGGCAGCCGTGGCGGCGCACAGGGCATTGATAACATTGTGATGGCCCGAGATCTTGAGCTCGGATGTAGCGATGAGCGGGGTCTCGACGCCCTTCAGGCGCACGATCATCTTGCCATCGCGCACAAAGGCGGCATCCTCGCCCTCAGGCTCGTCAAAGGCAACCTTGCAGATGCGACGACCCGGCGTGTAGATGTACTCATCGAACTCGTGAATGCCGGCGTCTTCGACGTCGACAACCACCAGATCGTCATCGGCCATATTGTCAAACAGTTTGATCTTGGCAAGCGCATAGTTCTTATGGCTCTTATGCCAGCCCAAGTGGTCGGGAGTGATGTTGAGCAGCACCGCCACGCGGGGGTGGAGCTCGGTTGTCGTAGCAATCTGATAGCTCGAGAGCTCAGCCACAAACCACTCGTTGTGGGCTCGGCCGTCAATCTCGTTGACCGGCGGCTCGCCGATGTTGCCGACAGCAACGCTGGCCTCGCCGGCAGCCTTAAGCAGATAATCAGTCAGCGACGTGGTGGTCGTCTTGCCGTTGGTGCCCGTGATGGCAATCCAGTTATCGGGCGACAGGCGATAGGCAAACTCGGGCTCACCCATAATCTGGGCGGCATGCTCGCGCCCAGCCTTAAAGAAGCCCGAGAACTCCGAGATGCCCGGGCACGTCACGCATACGTCATAGGCGCCCTCGACCTGTTCGGTCCCATAGACAAACGACGCACCAGCAGCCTCGAGCGCACGCGTGGCGTCATTGGGCTCAGAGGTGCCACCGCCATACACGGTAACGGCACTTACGCGCTCGGGATGTGCCAGCGCCCAGCGGGCGACATCGAGACCGGATTTGCCCTGACCCAAAACGAGCAGGCTAAAGACATCAGTAAGAGACATGAAAGACCACTATCCCAACTGGAAGAACAGGGCAAGGCCAACGGCACCAAAGGCCGCAGCGATAATCCAAAAACGGATGACGACCTTGGTCTCGGCCCAGCCCTTCTTTTCGAAATGATGATGGATGGGCGCCATAAGGAAGACGCGCTTGTGCGTAAAGTGGAAGTAGACAACCTGAATCATGACCGACAGGGTCTCAACGATAAACAGGCCGCCGATGATAAGGGAGACGACCTCGGTGTTGGTCATGATGGACGTGCAGGCAAACGCGGCGCCCAGGGCAAGCGAGCCGGTATCGCCCATAAAGATGCTCGCCGGATAGCAGTTGAACCACAGAAAGCCCAAGCAGGCACCGGCACACGCGGTGCAGAAGATGGACAGGTTCACGTCTCCGTGCAAAAACGCCATGGCAGCCATGGCGAGCATGGCAATCATGGAGGTGCCGCCAGCAAGACCGTCAAGGCCATCGGTCAGGTTCACGGCATTAGAAAGACCGGCGATCATCAGCCAGCAAAAGACAATGTAGAGCCACGGGAACGAAAGGCCGCAGATGGTGGTCGAAAGCACGCCAAGGTCAATCGTCAGGCCGCCGGGAAAACGAATCTCGGGGGCGACGCCGCACCAGTTAACGGCAAGTACCGTAAAGGTGACACAGATAATGGTTAGGCCGATCATCTTGGCATGAGGCGTCAGACCGAGCGAGCGCCCATGCGTAACGGAGGTCAGGTCGTCGATCAGGCCCAGCACGCCGGTCGCCAGCGTGGCGAGCAGCACGAGCACGAGCTCGGTGGTGAGCTTGCCCATCAGCAGGCAGGTCAGCGAAATCGCAACAAGGATGATGACGCCGCCCATGGTCGGCGTACCCTGTTTAATCAAATGACGCTTGGGGCCGTCGGCTCGGACCTGTTGGCCGATACCCTCGACCTTCAGCAGCTTGATCCACCACGGCATGAGCAGCAGCGCAATGGCAGCGGCGATGCCAAGCCCCAAAAAAGCCTGATACGTTGGATACGAGGGATTGCCGAACATGGGCTAGCACACACCTTCCACAAAGCGGTCGAGCTCAACAAAGCGGGAACCCTTGACCAGTACAACATCATGTTTTTCAAGCGCGCCGCCCATGCGGTCGAGCACCTGCTGATAATCGGAGAACACCTGGATGCGGTCCTCGTCCATGCCCATCATGCGCGCGGCATCGGCCATAAGCTGGGCCAGCTCACCACCCACGCACGCCAGCATGTCGAGCTTCTTGGCGGCCGCGTAGGCGCCCACGAGCTCATGCATGCGAGGAGCCTCATCGCCCATCTCGCCCATCTCGCCCAGGATCGCCATGCGAGACCCCGTGCACGAAAGCGAGCACAGTAGATCGAGGCCAGCAGCCATGGATTCGGCACTGGCGTTATAGGAATCGTCGATGACGCGGGCACCGCTCTTGGCGCGCTTGATCTCCTGGCGGTGACCGGTGATCGTGAGGCCCCTAAAGGCAGCATCGATCTGCTCGGGCGTCACGCCCAGGCGATAGGAAACCGCGGCGGCCTTAACGGCATTAGGAACGGACTGCACGCCGGGGATGGCAAGCATGGTATCGATCGTCTCACCCTGGCCAAAATCGAGCGTAAAGACCGGACGTCCCTCGTCATCAACACGAATGTCGCGGGCACGGACCTCATCATCGTCCGAGACGCCGGCCAGCATCACATCGATACCAGCAGGCTGGGCGAACGTATCGCGAATGAACGGCGTAAAGTCGTCCTCACCGCCCAAAACCAGCAGCGGCAAGAAGTCGCCGGCGGCGCACATACCCTGGACAATCTCGGCCTTAGCGCGGGCGATGTTCTCGCGGCTGCCCAAAATGCCGATGTGAGAGGTACCAATCTTGCTTACGATGGCAAGGTTGGGATTGGCGGACTGGGACAGGCGCTCAATCTCGTGGAAATGGTTCATGCCCATCTCGAGCACCAGGACCTCGGTATCGGCCGGAGCGGAAAGCACCGTGAGCGGCATGCCGATCAGGTTATTGAAATTGCCCTTGGTGGCCCAGACACGATAGCGCTTGGCGAGCACGGCGGCGAGCACGTCCTTGGTCGTCGTCTTGCCGATGGAACCGGTAATGCCAACGACCAGGCAGCCAAGCTCCAGGCGATACGTGTGCGCCAAACGCAGCAGAAACTCCTCGGGATCATCGGTCAGCAGGATGGCGCACCCCTTGTCCTGCGCCAGCGAGACCAGCTCAGCCTCGGGCTCACGCGTCATCACGACGGCGCCGGCACCCGACTGGACGGCACGGGAAGCAAAATCATTGCCGTCGACGTTTTCACCGGGAAAGGCGACGAAAATCGTCCCTTCCTCGACCTGGCGCGAGTCGATAACGCACCCGCGGCATACCCGATCGGCTTCTCCCGTCACGGTTCGGGCCCCTGTTGCGGCCGCGAGGTTGTTGACGGCGATCTCTATCATTGCAGCTCCCCTGTAAACCTAATAATGCTATCGGCGTATTGTATCCCAGCGCCGCACATGCGTGGTGCAGGGCATGTGAACACCCTCATATGGGACAACAAACAACGCCCCAAAGATTGTAACCCCCTACTTCGTGTGCGGGATACCCAGCACGTCGAGCGCGTTGGCCATAATGGACTGGAACGGCACCGCAGCGGCATCTGAGCCGCTCGGCGTTCCGTCGAGCGTGATATAGCACAGTACCTTGGGCGATTGTGCCGGTGCAAAGCCCATAAAGGACGACATGTAGTTCTCCTTGAGGTAGCCGCCGTTCTCGTCGGCACGTTCGGCCGTACCGGTCTTACCCGCCACGTCATAGCCGTCAACCGCGCCGCCAACGGCCGTTCCCTCGGACACGACCGTCTGCATGCACGATGTCACCTGGGATGCGGCGTCCTCCGAAATCGCGCGCTCGCCTTCACCCCAGTCCTTCTCGTCGCCTTTGCTGGACTTATAGAAGTGCGGTGTCATCATCACGCCGCCGTTGGCGATGCCGCCCACGGCACGTGCGATCTCAATCGGCGAGACGGACAGTGCCTGTCCAAAGCTCATCGAGCCCAGCGTGGCGCCGTCATACTGGTCACGCTCCTTGACGATACCCAGGCTCTCTCCCGGAAAATCGACACCCGAGCTGTGACCGATGCCCCACTTATCCACATAGGCGGCAAAGTCGTCGGCACCGATCTTGCGCCCCACCAGGACAAAGCCCACGTTGGACGAACGGCGCATCATCTCGCGCACATCCATGGTCATGGCATAGTCGCGCTTGTCGGCATCGGTGACGGTATCGTCGCCCACCTTGATGCTCGCCGGCACCTCAAACGACGTACTCGATCGCACGACGCCCAAGTCGAAGCCGGCGCCCGCCACGAGCGTCTTAAAGACCGAGCCGGGCTCGTAGGCGTCGGTGACCAGGCGCAGATTCATATCCTCGGTCTTGGCATTCTCCAGATCGGTCTGGTCGTAGGTCGGGTACGAGCAGGCTGCCAAAATCTCGCCTGTCGTAGGATCGGTGACCAGCGCCGAGCCGTTCTTGGCCTTAGTCTTCTCAACTGCCTCTGCCAGGGCATCCTCGGCCGCACGCTGGATATTGACGTCGAGCGTCGTCACGATATCAACGCCGTCGACCGCAGCCACCTTTTTATAGGCACCGCCCGCGATATAGCTGCCGTCCCTCGCGCGCTCGCGTACGAGAGAACCGTTCGTGCCGGTCAGAAGCTTGTTGTATTGCTTTTCGAGACCCGTCAAGCCGTCGTTGTCTACATTCACTACACCCAGCACCTGCGATGCCAGATTGCCGTATGGATATACGCGCTTCATGGCCTGCTCAAAAAGAACGCCGGGCAGGTTCTTCTTCTCCAGCGCCGCAACATCGTCTTCGTCCACCTGGCGCTTGATATACACCCAGGTTCCATCGGACTCAACGAGCTTGCGGCAGGTCTTTTTATCGATTCCAGTTGCCTTGACCAGCGCCGACACCGTCTTGTCAACATCCTCGACAAGCTGCGGGTTCACGGCGATGTTGCGACATTCGACCGACGACGCCAACACGTTGCCGTTGCGGTCGTAGATGGTGCCGCGTTTGGCATAGAGGGTCTGCGCAAGCAGGCGGCGCGCATCGGCACGCTCGCGCAGTTTATCGGCTTCGACAATTTGATAGTCGGCAAGGCGAAAGACGCCCAAGCCCAAGCCAAGCCCGATGAAGCCCATGACGGCTTTGCGGCGAGGCAGAGGTGCGCCTGTGAGCCATTCGGTCGACGAACTCTTGCGCGACCTGGTGTTATGCACTTGAGGGCCGCCCGAGCCGCGAAGTCGCGACGCCGGGTCGTTGCCACGGGACTGCCCGACGTTGTAAGATTGCCGACCCGTTCCTTGATAACCAGAACGTCCCCGCGACGAGGGACGTCCAGAACCGCGGCCCCCATCGGAACCGCGGCGATAGTCATTTGTCATACTCAGCTACCGTCTTGCTACTGAGCGGTCGCGGTCGCGTTGGCGCCCGCGGCTGCATCCTGCGAAAAGTCAAGTGTAACGCTCTCGCTGGGCTCCACCATGCCATAAGCGCCCGCAAGGTCGCGAATGCGCGTGTCGGCGCCATAGACCGAATGCATGACCTCCAGGTCGGAGCTCTCATCGGTCGCCTTTTCGAGCGTGCTGGTAAGCTCGGCGTTGCTGTTGAGCACCTGGGCCGTAACGCCGGCGAGCGCCACGCGGGCGACGCCGATCGTCATGAAGATAGCCGCAATGATGCAAAACGTTTTAAGAACGCTCATGAAAACCGGGCTTACCGCCTGGTTTGCCTGACGGCCCGCGCCCGTGTAGACATCAAAGCGCGGCGCGCGCTGCTCACGGGGAGCAGCGGGGGCCTGCGGCGTCTCACGATAGGCGGGCATGGCGTTCATATCATAGGCGAGTGCTGCGCTTGAAGTGTTGTAGCCCATGATATGCCGCCTCCCATCCCGAGTACGTTGGTAGTGTGTTTAAGCTTCGTTTATGGTGCGAGCGGGAGGTCCAATATCGCGCGGTCGCGCCTACAGACGCTGCGCCACGCGGATTTTGGCTGATCTCGCCCGAGGGTTGCGCTCAACCTCATCAGGCTGGGCAACCAAGGGTTTGCGGGTGATGACCTTGAGTATCGGCACGTTGCCGCACACGCACACCGGAATCTCCGGCGGACACGTGCACCCCTGGCTCATCTCCTTAAAGTGGTTCTTTACGATACGGTCCTCGAGCGAGTGATACGAGATGACGCAGATACGTCCGCCCGGGTTGAGCCACCTGGTGGCGGCATCAAGCCCTCGTTCGAGCACATCGAGCTCGTGATTGACCTCGATGCGAATGGCCTGGAAACTTTTCTTGGCCGGGTGTCCGCCATGCCGACGAGCGGCAGCCGGGATACCCGCCTTGATGATCTCGACAAATTGGCCGGTGGTTTCGATCGGTTCTTGCTCGCGGCGGCGCACGATCTCGCGCGCGATCTGCGAGGCGAACTTCTCTTCGCCGTAGACGCGTAGAATCCGGGCGAGGTCGTGTTCGTTATAGGTGTTGATGACCTCAGCTGCGTTTAAGGTGTTATTGCCCGGATCCATCCGCATGTCCAATGGGGCGTCCTCGTTATACGAAAAGCCCCTGCCAGGGATATCGAGTTGCGGTGACGAAACGCCCAAATCGAACAGGAAGCCATCGACCCCGGGCACCTCGGCCGAGCAAAGCAGCTCGTCCAAGTCGCCGAAGTTGCCCTTCAGCAGCCGGTGCGGAACGCTGGGAACCTCGCGGTCCAGACGGGCGCCAGCGGCCTCGAGGGCCATGTCGTCCTGATCGACGCCGAGCAAAAGGCCGGTCTCCCCCACCTGCGCGGCCATCTTTACCGAATGGCCGGCACCGCCAAGGGTGCAATCGCAGACAACGGAGCCGCTCTTTAGCCGCAGCGACTCAAGCACTTCGCCGAGCATGACAGGTTCATGCCGATATTCTTGTGTCAAGATCCCACGCTCCATCCGTTACCCGTGCCTTGCCCTTACGAGAAGAAGAGGTCCAGCAGGGCCTCATCGTCATCGTCCTCATCGGCCGCGGCGCGATCCCAAACCTCAAGGTGGTCGTAGTTGCCCACAACCGTGACCTCGCGGTCGAGGTTCGCCTGCTTGCGGAGAGACTCGGAAAGACCGATACGACCGGCGCTGTCCACGTCCATCGACGTGGTGCGCTTGTTGATCGCCCTCATGAGCTTCTGGTCATTAATGTCACGCGGGTTAAAACCCTCGTGGCCCTCACGACCCGCGAAGAGTCCTTCGACCCACTTATCGAAGGCCTCGGCAGAGAACACGTACAGAGCATCGACATCCAGGGCTTTGAACACGCGAACGTGCTCTCCAAGCTCCTCGCGAAGGGGTGCAGGCAGGGACAGACGACCTTTTGCATCGAGATTGCGCTCGTATGCACCAGTCATTCCCATGTGCGCCCTCCCCTCGGTTACTCAGATGGCACGTACGCGGGGAACCCCCCCGCCTGTCGACGTCATCAATAATATGGGGAACTGCCCCATTTTTCAACACCTTTCCCCACCCCTTCCCCCACCCCGCCCCACCACTCCACTCACCATATATTGCAAAACACCCCCAAGCATATGTTCGAAAACACAATATGTTGTGTTTGCAGCAAAGGCGGGATGCCACCTGTAGAACCACGCCCG
>CALHJX010000218.1:0-1426 GCA_938033385.1 uncultured Collinsella sp.
TGGAGCCGTACTCAGTCGCCTTGGCATCGGCCGCGACACCCGCGCCGGTCAGCGCCTCAAACACGCTGGCAAGCTCGGCATCGAGTGCCACCAGGTCGCCCGCTGCCTCGCCGGCAACGCGGCGCTTTTCCACCGCGTCGACCTCCTTGGAGCGGCCCACGTAGGCAGGGTCGCGACGGCTGAGCGTAAACTCGGCCAGACCCAGTGGGTTGGAGCGGAAGGAGCTCGTCTCGCCCGAGGGAATGAGCTCGTCGGTCGTGGTGACCGGGTCCATGATCTTGGAGCACACCTTGAGCAGGATGTCGTCGCCGAGAGGCTCCATCGCGGGCCACGGCTTGATGTTGGGACCCTCGACCAGCTCGTCGGCAGGCTCCGCCTTGCCAAAGCCCCAGTACACGCGCTTCTTGTACGGCGCGTCGTCAAAGGTGTACTCGCAGGCCTCGTCCCAAGTCTCCTCGGGCAGGTCGGTCGCCGGCGTCAGGACGCCGCCGTTGGCAGCCGTCGCCGCAATGGAGCGAGCGTCCATCAGGGCCACGGCGCTCAGCTGGCCATTACCCGGCTTGGAACCCTCGCGGTTAGGGAAGTTACGCGTGGTGTGGCGGATGGACAGACCGTTGTTGGCAGGCGTGTCGCCGGCACCGAAGCACGGACCGCAGAACGCCGTGCGCACGATCGCGCCAGCCTCCATGAGGTCGTAGATATAGCCGCGGCGTGTAAGCTCGAGTGCCACGGGCTGGCTCGTGGGATAGACCGACAGCGAGAACTCGCCGCAGCCGGTGTTGGCGCCTTTGAGCACGCGGGCAGCCTGGACCACGGAGTCGTAGTTGCCGCCCGAGCAGCCGGCGATAACGCCCTGTTGCACGTGTAGCTTGCCGTCGACGATCTTGTCGAGCAGGCTAAAGTGCGTCTTGCCCTCGCCGATCTTGGCGGCCTCGAGCTCCACCTCATGCAGGATGTCCTCGAGGTTCTCGTTGAGCTCGTCAATCTCAAAGCCGTTGGAAGGATGGAACGGCAGCGCGATCATGGGCTTGATGCTCGACAGATCGACTTCGACGCAGCCGTCGTAGTAGGCAACATCGGCGGGCTTGAGCTCGCGGTAGTCCTCGCCGCGGCCGTGCATGGTCAAAAACGCGTGCGTGTCCTCGTCGGTGGCCCAGATGCTCGACAGGCAGGTGGTCTCGGTGGTCATGACATCGACGCCGTTGCGGTAGTCGGTCGTCATGCTCGCGATGCCGGGGCCCACAAACTCCATGACCTTGTTCTTGACGTAGCCCTTGGCAAAGACCGCCTTGATGATGGCGAGCGCCACGTCGTGCGGACCGACGCCGGGGCGCGGGGCGCCCGTGAGGTAGATGGCGACAACGCCGGGATAGGCAACATCGTAGGTGTCGCGCAGCAGCTGCTTTGCCAGCTCGCCACCGCCCTC
>CALHJX010000219.1:0-1863 GCA_938033385.1 uncultured Collinsella sp.
GGCCCCGCCGTGCGCGATCTGCGCCGTAACCTGGAAATCAACAAGCTCGATAACGTCGACGTCATTGGCGGAGACGCGGTGCGCGAGTTCCCCGACCAGGATGCCGACATCTTGGTGGTCGACCCGCCGCGCGCAGGCCTCGCCCCCGAAGCCGTCGACCTTATCGCCAGCACGAGCGCTCGCGATGTCGCCTACGTGAGCTGCGATCCGGCCACCCTGGCGCGCGATCTCAAACGCTTTGTCGAAGAAGGTACTTTCTCTCCCGTAAAGATCACGCCAGTCGACCTGTTCCCGCAAACCTTCCACTGCGAGACCGTCGTCCACCTTAGGCGCAACTAGCCACTTAATCATTGCTCAAAAAATCATTGGGAAATCGAGCGTGGCAAGCGGAGGTCTTCGGGGTATAAGACGGCTAATTGTATGCCGCCTATGAAAGGAACCCTCATGCCCAGCGTTGCCGTTCTCGCCGCCGATGGCTTTGAAACTATTGAATGCTTGACCATGGTCGATGTCATGCGTCGCGGCGGCGTGCGTGCCACGCTCGTCTCGATCATGCCCACGCGTGAGGTCGTAAGCTCGCTGCAGATCCCCGTGACCTGCGATGCGCTCTTTGATGAGATCAACTTTGACGAGTACGACTGCGTCGTGCTGCCCGGCGGCCTACCCGGTGCCACCAACCTGCGCGCCGATCAGCGCGTCTGCGACGTGGTCTGCGAGTTCGCCGCGACCAAGCACGTCGCCGCCATCTGCGCCGCCCCGTTTATCCTGGGCGAGCTTGACCTGCTTGAGGGACGCCACGCCACGTGCTTCCCCGGCTTTGAGAAGAGCTTCCCCGAGGGCGCCTATACCGGCGACAAGGTCACGCACGACGGCAACATCATCACCGCCAGCGGCATGGCCCAGTCGCTCCCCTTTGCGCTTGAGCTGCTGCGCACGCTCGCCGGCGACAAGGCCGTCGAGAAGGTCGCCGAGGGCATCCAACTATGATTTTGGCTTCGCAATCGCCGCGCCGCATAGAGCTGATGCGCGAGGCAGGGTATGACATTCGCGTGATTCCCGCAGATATCGACGAAACGCCCTTTGATGGCGAGGCCCCGCTCACGCTTGTCGAGCGCTTGGCACGCGCCAAGGCGGCTGCCGTTGCTGCCGAGCATGCCGAGCCCAATGAGCTGACGGTCGCGGCCGACACCATCGTCACCTTTGACGGCAAGATTCTGGGCAAGCCGGCAACCGAGGACGAGGCGCGCACCATGCTCCGTGAGCTTTCGGGCCGCACGCACCAGGTCGCAACCGGCGTCTGCATCGTTAAAGCCGGCGACGCTACAGCCCCGCATGCCGCCGAGAGCCTATCCTTTGTCGATGTGACCGACGTGACGTTCTACGAGCTCACCGACGAGCAGATCGAGCGCTACGTCGCCTCGGGTGAGCCCATGGACAAGGCCGGCGCCTACGGCATTCAGGGCACAGGCGGACGCATGCTCGCGCACGATATTTCGGGCGACTTCTATAACGTGGTGGGCCTACCCATCGCCCGCGTCGCGCGCGCGATTCAAAAACTCTCGTAATTGCATCTGGCGCTGGGTATTCCCCAGCGCCTACAATTTTGGCGTACCGTACGGATCCCGACCGGGCACAAGGCGCGGCGGAAAACCGATAGGAGTTAAACATGGATACACTGCTCGAGGCCATTGACGTCTGCGATGTCGATGGCTTTTGCTATGGCAACTATACGGACGAGGAGGCCGGCACCGGTTGCACCGTAATCGTGGCACCCGAGGGCGCCACCGGCGGTGTTGACGTTCGCGGCGGTGCTCCCGCTTCGCGCGAAACCGACCTGCTGCGACCTGAGAACACCGTCGACAA
>CALHJX010000220.1:0-1652 GCA_938033385.1 uncultured Collinsella sp.
AGCACAGCCGCTTGTTGCTCAGAATCACGTAGCGCTGCTTCCATTGGCCCAGCGCCGAGTACTACGAATGAAACGCCCATGAAACGCCCACGCGTCGCATCATGGGTCCCTCCCACACGATCAGCTCGCTCGAGTCCATCACCTCGCCCTCCGCGTTCTCGTACATTTCCGCGGGGATCGAGAAGAACGCCATCTGGATGAGCATGCTGTCCGCCACAGGCTCCTCGCCCTGCGAGTTGTCCGACCCCGTTGAGTTGGCGTGCATGGGATTGATGCGCCGCGGGATGCGACCTGCGGATGACAGAAATCGGGGATATTTACTCTTCAACACGCGCTTGCCGCGGAACACAACGTCACGAAGGACATCCTTGCCTGGCATAGCTACACGTCATGGGACGAGGTGAAGCACACCCAGATTCCGCTCGATCACGGATTGCATGGTGCTGTCGCGAAGTTCGACCACCTCGTCGGGGGACTCCTCGGCCTTCGCACGCTCGGCACGCAGGGCAGCCAGCTCCTCGCGCTCGCGACGGGCCTCTTCCCGAGCCTCGCGGCGGGCCTTCTCAGCGCGGAGCTCTTCCAACTCAGCGCGCTCCTCGTCGGACAATGGTTGGGACTCAAGCTCGGCCATGGTAAAGCCCTTTCTTTTAAAAAAAGCCGCCGACACAATGTCAGCGGCTTATCAAATCCAAGGGTGGAGACGAAGGGAGTCGAACCCTCGGCCTCTGCCATGCGACGGCAGCGCTCTCCCAACTGAGCTACGTCCCCAGGACAAGTTGATATTTTACCTACGGCTCGCCAACTGTCAACGCCCAATAACCAGTCTTTTTGGGGCACGGCTATTTTGGCAACTTTTCGAACAGGCGATGCTCTCGATGATTTTTTATCCCCGTCCCAGAAAAATCATCGACGAACGCACTACTTTGCGCTGGTAAGAACACCGGTGGTGTCGAAGGCCGGGGTGAAGCTCTCGTCTACCGCGCCGCCCTCTTGCCAGAACATCGTCGTAAACCCCAGGTCGTCGGCATGGTCGAGCACCTGCTCGTACTCCTCGCGCGTCACAGCGCGCGCCAACTCGCCGCCCTGCTCGCGCATGAGCGTATTGGGCGTGTACTGGTTCATGACCGAGATCGGCACGTCGCCCACCGTCTGCCACACCAGGTCTAACACGCGGCACGAGTCATCCGCATGCCCCGGCAGCACCAGGTGGCGCACGATCATGCCACGCTTCATAAGCCCGTCCTCGTCCACCAACTCTCCCCCGCGGCGCTCGATCTCGCGCGCCATCTGAGCCAGGCCAGACACGGCTACACGCGGGTAATCCTGAATATGAGAGAGCGACTGCGCAAGCCTCGCATCAGCATATTTAAAGTCGGTAAGCCACACATCGACCAGATCGCCGAGCGCAGCCACGGCACTCGCCCGCTCATAGCCGCTCGTGTTGTAGACGATCGGGATGTCCAGCCCTCGCTCCCGCGCTGCGGCAATCGCGGCCGGCAGCAGGTGAGCATAATGCGTCGCCGTCACCAAGTTGATGTTGTTGGCACCCTGGTCCTGCAGCTCCAGCATAATCTCGACCAAACGCTGGGGCGTAATCTCAAGACCGAAATTGCCCGTCGAGATCTCGTGGTTCTGGCAATAGACGCATTTGA
>CALHJX010000221.1:0-6384 GCA_938033385.1 uncultured Collinsella sp.
GACTTGCAGCGACGGACCTCAGGACGCTCTTACACCACGTCTGCGCGCGCGACCTCGTTTCCGTGCCTCGCGCCTGCCCCAAACAATCAAAACAAGCCCTTTTCGCCGCGACCTCAAAGGTCTGTGGGCAAAAAAGGGCAAATATGAGTACTGTTACCATTTTAGTAGCAGGCAAAATCACCCAAAATGGCGGCCGGGCGACCCCTACAGCCCCCTAAAGCAGCCAACCTGACTGGTTTAAGGCGTATTGGAGCCAATTTTAATGGACATACTATAGATTATGTTCATTATCTTCTTCGATGTAAATGCTATTCACTTAGCAACAGTACTCATATTTGACATTTTTTGCCCACTGCCATATAACTAACACCCTATAGCAGACAAAAAACAGGCCGCAACCCATCGCTGCGGCCTGTTCGGAAGCCAAAGTAGGCGCTACGCGCTGTAGCCCATCGCTTGCAGCACAAACATGACGACCGTCAGCACCGTAATCACGCCGATAGTCGCCCAAGTGAGCACGTTCCATACGCGGCCGTTGCGGTTGGCGCCCATAATGTGGCGATCCGCCGCGATAACCACCTGGAATACCAAGACTACGGGCAGCAGCACGCCGTTGATGACCTGCGAGGTCATCATAATCTGGAACAAATCGACGCCAGGCATGAGCACCAACACGGCAGAAATGCCGATGATGGCCGTAATGATGCCGCGGTAAACCGGGGCCTCGTCCCAGCTGCGATCGGCGCCGCGCTCCCAACCAAAAGCCTCGCAGATGGCACTCGACGTAACGCCCGGCAGCACGCAGGCAGCCAAAAAGCTCGCTGCGACCAGGCCCGAGGCAAACAGTACCGTGGACCACTGGCCCGCGATGGGCTCCAGCGCGCGGGCGGCATCGGCGGCATCGCTAATCTGAATACCCGCCGGGAACAGCACCGTACCGGTTGTGATGATAATGAAGCCCGCAATGATATCAGCAGCAATCGAGCCGCTCACGGTATCAATACGCTGCAGCACGATGTCGTCCTCGCCCGCATTCTTATCGACCACGTTGTTCTGAGCCAAGAAGATCATCCACGGTGCGATGGTAGTACCGATCGTTGCGACCACGAGCGACACGTAGCTGGGATCGTTCTGAATATTGGGGACGACCAAGTCGACCGCGACCTCGCCCCAGTTGGGGCCGGCCATAAACGCGGCGACGATGTAGGTCACGAACACGCAGCTTACCAGCAGCAGAATCTTCTCGATGCGCTGGAAACTGCCCGACATGGTAAGCATCCACACCAGCAGCGCCACGAGCGGCACCGAGATGCTCGCCGGAACGCCAAACAGAGCAAGGCCGCTCGCGATACCCGCGAACTCCGAGATGGTCACCGCCGTGTTGGCGATCAACAGCGCCGCCATGGCCAGCACGCTCTTGCGAACGCCAAAGCGCTCGCGAATGAGCGACGCCAGGCCCTTACCCGTGACACATCCGCAGCGCGCCGCGGTCTCCTGCGTCACGATAAGCAGCACGGTCATGACAGGAAGCATCCAGAGCATCTTATAGCCATAGCTGGCGCCCGCGCTGGAATACGTGGCGATGCCGCCGGCGTCATTGCCCGAAAGCGCCGCCAACAGACCGGGGCCCATGGCGCCAAAGATGGCCGCAATGGTCAGCTTTTGCCTGGTGCTCGCCTTTTGCTTCTTGTTTTGCACGCGACCACCTAACCCATGACTGACATGGTGAGCAGCACCGCGGCGATGCAGTACGCCACGCACGAGATCATGACGGCAATGACGTTCATGGCGGTGCCCGACGTGTTGAGATCATGCTCGTCGCGCCAGAACAGCACCATCAGATAAATCACGGCGCTCATGTTGCCAACCAGGCAAATGACGGCAGCGATATTAAAGCAGCCGATAAAGAGCTGCTCCTCAAACATAGAGGCATCGGGAAACGCGGCGGTACGCACCAGTTGCGCGCACAGATAGGTCACGAGCGACAGAATCAGGCCCATACCGGTGCTCTGGAAGAAGAATCCCAGGTAGGGCTTAGGCTCGTCGTCGTGGCCGTCGTACTCCAAGAAGTAGTTCTTGACGAACGACACCATGCGCGAGGCCGCCAGCAGCACGAGCGGCATGGCGCACATGGGAAACACCACCAGACGCGCGGAGCCGAGCGCCGTTCCCAGCACGGTTGCCATAAGGCACGAGGCAATGCCCCACACGACAACCCAGTACTGGCGATGCACAAACCAGCTGAGCACGTTCGTCGAGTCGTCTGACGCGCTATCACCCGAGCCGACACCGGCAATCTGCAGGTCCTCCTGATGCTCCTCGGCGATAACGTCCATGGCGTCGTCGAAGGTTACGATACCCAGGATATGACGGTTCTCGTCGCAGACAGGGATGGCAACCAGGTCGTACTTGGTCATCTCGTCCGTCACGTCTTCCTGGTCCTCGTCGGGCGACACATAGACCAGGTCGCGATAGGCCAGCTGACCCAGCGTGGCATCGCGGTCGGCCACAATCAGCGTACGCAGCGAAAGCACGCCCGTCAGCATGCCGCTCGGATCCTCGGTATAGACGTAGTAGACGCTCTCGAAGTCCTCATCGAGCTGGCGAATCGCCTCGATGGCGTCAGCGACCGTCGCCGTGGCGGGCAGGGAGACAAACTCCGAGGTCATGATGCGGCCAGCGGTGTTGTCCTCATACCCCAGCAGGTTACGAATCGCCTTCTCCTCTTTGACGCCCATCAGACGCAGGAGTTTCTCGGCCTTCTCGTAATCGAGCTCGTCGATCAGGTCGGCGGCGTCATCCGGGTCCATCATGGCCAGCATCGACGACGCGTCCGTGTCGGACAGGCCCTCGAGCATCTCGGTCATAAGCTCGTCATCATCGAACTCCGAGATGGCCTCGGCGGCCTGGGCGGTGTCGAGCTGCGCAAATACCTGCGCACGCAGGCGCGGGTCGAGCTGCTCGATAATGTCGGCAATGTCGGCAGGGTGCAGCTCGCCGAGCGTCTTGTGCGACACCGAAAGCTGAATGTTCTTAGTCGAGCGGTCGAGCAGGTCCATGTAGGACCAAGCGATGATGTCCTCGCCAAGCGGCTTGCCCAGATGCTTCATAAAGCCCTCGACGACATGCTCGAGCGCGGGGCTAATCGCGCGCAGCAGGCCGCGAGCACCCACCTCGGCACCCAGCAAACGCAGCTGATTTTCGCCCGACATGGAAAACTTGATGTCGTTTACGCGTACGACCTTCATGCCCTGCGTGTCGACGATCTGCTTGTTGAGCACGTCGCGTGCAAGCAGCAGCTCGGTCGGCTGCAGATACGAAAAGCGTATATTGGTCGCAGATGTATTGAGGTACACGCCCGTCTCGTCGATACGGTCGACCCATTTGCGCCAGCTGATCATAAACGGCGTCTTGCCGGGACCGCGGAACGCGAGCGACGTCACGTGCGGAAAGACTTCGCCGGTGGCAATGCCAAAATCGTTCACTACGCCGAGCTTTTCGCCATCGACGTCCAAGACCGGCAACTTGAGCATCTCACTCAGATAATTCAATGGTGCTCCCCATCATTATTCCTTCGGGCTGCGGCCGTGATGGCACGCACTCCGTGGACTTCTGGATATGTATACGCATGCGCGGGCGGCACGCCGCTCGGCGCTCACACCCCGTGCATGCGCAAGAAGCACCTGCAAGGGGTCATCGACTGTATGGTCGAGGTTTGGATTTCACCTGTAACCTTTCTCTTGACCCTTGTTATCCGCAGTAACTATAGCATCAGCATCGCGCCGTGGCGCCGAATTTATGCGCTGCACATTGCAGGCATACCAAACGCTGACGCATCCGTGACATAGTCATTAGGGACGTTCTTAAACGACTATTCCGCGGTGTCGTCATTTTCGGCGAGCTGGGGGAACACGGCGTTTTTGGGCATGGTGACCTTCGTCAGCGAGGTGAGCTTTTTGCTCAGCGATGTATCCGTCTTGACCAGGTCGCTCAACGTCACAATTTTGTAGCCGTCGGCAATAAGCCCGTCGATAATCTGCGGCAGCGCCTCGAGCGTCTGCTCGGAGCACTCATCGCTATCGGTGAGCAGCACGATATTGCCCGGCGTCACCGAATCCAGCACCGTCGAGACCTGCTCGTCGGCACCGTTAAGCAGCCAATCGCCCGAATCGATATTCCACGAGACCACCGCGGACACCAAATCCATCGAGTCGATCCAGTTTTGCTCGTCAAAGGCGGCGTACGGGGCACGCAGCAGCATCGTCTTCACGCCGGTCGCTGACTTGATGGCATCGGTGCCCTTCGAAATTTGCTTGCGCACCGTCTCGCGGTCCGCGCCCTTGAGCGAATCGTCGCTGTAGCTGTTGGAACCGATCTCACATCCGGCATCGACAATCGCCTTGGCCGTAGCGGGCGAGGCCTCGGCCGCATCGCCCGAAAGAAAGAACGTTGCAGCAACGCCCTTCTCTTTGAGCACCTGCAAAATCTGTTTGGTAGCGCCGCTGGGGCCCTCGTCAAACGTCAGAGCCACGACCTTCTCATTGCCCTTGGGCGCCACGCTGGCACAGGCGACGATGCAATCGGTGGCGGGCAGGACCTCGCCGCGGTCCTGCGTCTTACCCGACTGTTCGCCGACCCACACCTCGGAACGACCCTGGACGCCCCAGGTTTGCACGTACTCGATGGCGCCCGTGCCCTCAACTTTGAGCTTGGGCTCGATGGTCGTAGCCTGCACCTCGTGCTTCTCGTAGACGTTGCGGCCATCTTTAATCGTGATCTTCTCGCCGCCAGTAAGCTCGCGGCTATCCCACTTGCCCTGCTTTACACGCTTGCCGTCAACCTTCACCGACAGCTTTTCGCCGCCATGGCGCTTGAGCACACTGTCGTCGACCGCTAGCAGGTCGCCGGCAGAATAGGTGTCGGTCAGCTCCTGATCATCGATAAGCGTCTGCAGCGTAGAGCCCACGCGCACCGCAGTCTGCTCTCCGTTGAGCACGACGTCCACGCTACGGTTGATGTAGCCCACGACGGCAGCGACAAACAGTACGAACGCGCAGCCCACGGCGATGAGCGCATAGGGCAGGCGAGACGAACGGCGGGGCGAACGCCCGTTGCCGATGCGTGCACTGCGATCGCTAAACCCACGGCTATGGTTGAGGTACATCGCGCCGGGCTTACGGCGACCGCGGCGCTGGCCGCTGGGTAGCTGTCCCAAGTCACGACGCGCCGTCGGACGCGCATTCGATCGCCCGTTAACATTGGATCCGTTTTGGCGCATGTGCCCTCCCCCATAAACACAGCGAGCCGGAGTTACATGTCTCCGGCTCGCCTCCCATCGTTTGGTATGTCGCTATTTGTTAGCTTTCGACGAGCCCCCACTCGCCTTTTGATATTCGTCCTTAAAGGCCTTGAACATGCCACGTGTCTTGCCGAGCTGCCTGCCCAGTGCGCGACTGCCCTTGTCAACGGCAACCGAACCCTTGTCATCGAGCACCTTGGCACCCTTTTTGACCTTGTCGCCCACCACGACACTCGCCTCGGCAGCCTTGGCGGCCGCACCGCCCGAATACCCGAGCGTCTTGACCTCATCCGAGACGATCATCGCGCCGTTATCGTAGCCGCGCAGCATCGTCGGCGGCACCTGCGTGTCGCCCACCAATATGCTCGATGCAGCGCTGGCGGTCACATAGAACGTCTGCACAATGCCCGAACGCGGTTTGAACTCAACATCCGAGCAATAGCCCACGACATCGCCCGATTCCGTGCGCACGTCCATACCGACCCAGATAATGCAGTCGTCCAGGTTGATATCGAGGCGCTTGGCAGCGGCGGCATCGTAGGTGCCCTTGGCGTCATCGACCGCGATGGCACCCTCGTAGACACCGATGGCATCGAGCGCCACAAACCGGTCGGGACGCTCGATCATGCCCGCGATATCGGACTGGCGAACCATAAAACCCACCACGCGCGTGCCGCCCGGCGAAAAGACCGGAAAGTGAATCTTGCCGAGCTTTTTGGGGCTGCGCGGCGTGCCGTCCTTTTTAGTGCGCTTGTCCTCGGCGGGCTTGCGGTAAACCTTGATGCCGACAAAATCCCCGGTGCGCATTATGCCTCGGTCGAAGGCTCCGCAGCCTCGGCGTCGGCCTCGACGGCGTTCTCGACCACGACATCGGCGGCGGGCGTCACGTTGCCACCCGAGATGGCATCGTTGAGCTGCTCGCGCAGTTGGTCCATGCGCTCGCGGGCCAAGTCGACCTTGGCACGCAGGTCATCGGTCTTAGCGTCGACCATCGGGCCGAAGTCGCTGACCGCGGCGCGGGCCTCCTCGGCACCGTGCTCGTAGGTGTCGCGCATATTGTCCCAGGCGTCGTTGGCGATATCGGC
>CALHJX010000222.1:0-1573 GCA_938033385.1 uncultured Collinsella sp.
ACCAGCGGCCATCTCGCGCAATGCAGACATGTCAAGATCGCCGTTGGCATCTATCCCGACACATCTAAAATCCGCACCGCGCTCCTTGCAGAGCTGCTGCCAGGGCACATAGTTGGAGTGATGCTCAAGCGCGGTCACAACCACCGCATCGCCAGGCTGTATGTAATTACGTAATCCTGATGCAACAATATTAAGAGCACCGGTTGTTCCAGGGGTGAATATGATATTACTCGCATCTGTGGCATTGAGGAAACGCGCAATGGACTCACGCGCCTCCTCATACGCCTTGGTTGACTCGTGGGAAAGATAGTGCGTACCACGATGAACGTTCGCATTTTCCAGCTCATAATGCTTCTGCATCGTCTGCATGACAGGCAAGGGCATCTGCATTGTCGCGGCATTATCCAGATAGACCAACGGCCTTCCGTTGGCTTGGGTCTCCAAAATCGGGAAATCGCTACGAACTTTTCTCACGTCAAACACGCAGATGCCCCCCCCTAAGCACAAGAAGCCATGAACTGCTTCAAATCGGACAATAAAAGATGGCTACATCGCCAAAGCATATGTAACCTTGAATCCCGCTTCGTTGACGGCGTCGATAATGTCGGTGTCCTCTTCCCAAAGTCCATCGATGGTAACGATTCCGGTATCGTAATCTGCACCGATCTTGAAATCAAAATCGAATTCTTCGGCAAAGAAGTCCTTTAGCCTCTCAAGATCGTTCGGACCATTCATGTCCTCGACGGTGAGCTTGAAGAGCCTCGTAGTGTCTGGCATTGTCATGGCAAATTCCTTTCATTCACAACTTGCTATCTTGCGCGCGTCGAATCATTCTTCGCATCGAAAAGCGCGCAAGCGAGCTTGTCGATCGTATCCAGACCGGCAGACTCCTCAGGTGTAAATTTGATTCCCATCGCGCGCTGCAGCGTAAGCGAGAGCAGAACCTTCTTGATGTCCGTAGAGCTCTGATTAGTACAGGTTTGCGACCCCTCGGAAAGCGTGACGCTTAGGTCGTTGATGCTCAAAAGCTTCTCAACGCTATCTTCTGCAAGATCAAGAATGACATCCGTCTTCATTTCCTCCGGCTCGAGGAAAAACCGATACCCGACATACGACTTCATAAGCGTGCGAAACTCATCGCGTGTTGTGCTCTCGTCTAAGAGCTGGTCGAGGACTTCCTTGGAATGCTGCTCAGCTTCTTCCAGTTGCTCTTTCAGGGTCCTCTGTGCCATAGCATCCTCCTTGCCTAGCGTGATCTGCCAGCTGTTCGCGCGCGGAAACACATATGGTTTCGTAAATGGAGGCGACACCGGCCTTGCGCTGCGGGTCGAAAATTGCATCAAGATCCGTCTCGGAAACAAAACGAATGGGACAATCGAGCACTTCGTGCGGGGAACGCCCATCGAACATCATTTTAAAAATATTGATCACGCCACGTACCATGAGCGTATCGCTTTCGCCGCGCATGCTCATTTTCCCATCTGGCCAGTCAACGTAGAGCCAAACCTGGCTTTGGCACCCTTTAACCAGAACATCCTCGGTGCGCTCTTCCTCCGGCATCTCCTCGAGTCGA
>CALHJX010000223.1:0-1379 GCA_938033385.1 uncultured Collinsella sp.
AGTGATGCCGCGCCTGCCGCGGGCACCGCCGGCACCGACGGCAACGACGACCCGATTCGTCGCATGGTCGTCTCGGGCCGCAAAGGCGAGATCGCTGCCGAGACCGAGCGTCTGCTGGCAGACCACGACGCCATGGACCTCATCAACAATCACTTTATCCCCGCCCTCGACGAGGTCGGCGTCCTCTTTGACCAGGGCAAGTTCTTCTTGCCGCAGCTTATGGCCTCGGCCGAGGCCGCGCGCGTGGGTTTTGACACCATCAAGCGCCTGATGCCCGCCGGCGAGATTGCCGACAAGGGCAAGATCTGCGTGGCCACCGTCAAGGGCGACATCCACGACATCGGTAAGAACATCGTCAAGATGCTGCTCGACAACTACGGCTACACCGTCTTTGACCTGGGCCGCGACGTCGATCCGCAGGAGGTACTCAAGACCGTGCAGGAGCGTGACATTAAGCTCGTCGGCCTCTCGGCGCTTATGACTACCACGGTCGTCGCCATGGAGGAGACCATCAAGCTGCTTCATGCCGAGGTGCCGGGCGTCAAGATCATCGTAGGCGGCGCCGTGCTCACCCCCGAATACGCCAAGCAGATCGGCGCGGACTACTACGCCAAGGACGCCGCCGAAAGCGCTCGTATCGCCGAAGAGGTCTTTGGGCAGTAACACAACGGAAACAACCGAGCATCAAAACGTGCCGCATGCGCCACTTGGCACGTGCGGCACGTTAAAATAGATAAGGCTATGCTCGTTTTGGCAGATAGGAGCGCAAGGATGGCGATCACGCCCGCAGAAATCGCGGAAACCCGCGGCATGATTGAGGAGCAGAACCTCGACATCAGGACCATCACCATGGGTGTTTCGCTCATGGGTTGCGGTGACGAGAACCTCGACCGCATGTGCACGAAGATCTACGACCACGTGACGCACACGGCTGAGCATCTGGTCGAGACCGCCGAGAACCTCGAGCGCGAGTACGGTATCCCCATCGTCAACAAGCGCGTTTCCGTCACCCCGGTGGCGCAGATCGCCGCGTGCTGCAAGGATGAGGACCTCACCCCCATCGCGCACGCCCTCGACCGCGCGGCCGAGACGCTCGGCATCGATTACCTGGGCGGCTTCTCCGCCCTCGTCCAGAAGGGCATCGGCGACGCCGACCGCCGCGTCATCCAGTCCATCCCCCAGGCGCTCGCCACCACGAGCCGCGTCTGTTCCAGCGTCAACGTCGCCAGCCTGCGCGCCGGTATCAACATGGATGCCGTACTCATGGCGGCTCAGACCATCATCGACGCCGCCAAGCTCACGGCCGATCAGGACTCCGTCGGCGCTTCCAAGTTTGTCTGCTTTGCCAATATGGTCGAGGACTCCCCGTTTATGGCGGG
>CALHJX010000224.1:0-4427 GCA_938033385.1 uncultured Collinsella sp.
GAGGCGGACATCGTCCGCAAGCGCGAGCACAACAGGCGCCTGATGGAGGGCAAGCCGGTGACGGCCGCCGAGTATGCCCAGGCATACTCCCTCACCCCCACTCCCGCCGATAAGCGGACCGTGACCAGGGCAGCCACGGCGGCGGCCGAGTCCATGCCGGACATCAGCCTCATCCCCGCCAGCGGCAGCAATGACGACGAGCTGCCCCACGACCTGCCCGATGTAAGATTTTTATAACATAACAGACACAATAATAACAATATGGACGATATTACAAAAATCAACAACAATGCCAACCTGAGCAGGTATCTGGACCGCATTCAGGATACGCCGTACAAACCGGCTCACAAGAAGATGCTCACCGACCTGATCAACTACGCAGTAGACCATGACTGGACGCTGCGCACGCTGGCCGACAAGCTGCCGGTGAGCACGACGGTCATGCACCGCCTGCTGATTGGCGCTTACCAGGCCCCGACCGGCCCTCACCTTTCCAAGCTTGATGACCTGTGCGGCCTGCTGGCCCTGCGCCAGCAATCAGCGTCTGACGGGCCGTTTATCGAGACGGCTCTGGCGCGCTACGTGATGCAGATTGCCGAGCTGACCCACGTCAATCAATACGCCTCCATGCTGGTGGGCAAAACGCAGTGGGGCAAGACCTGGGCGCTCAAGGAGTACGCCCGCCGCCATCCCGGTACGGTTATCCTGGTGCGCTGCCCGGTGGTCACCAGTCCAGGACGGCTGCTCTACCGCATTGCCGCCCAATTAGGCCTGTCGGTCAAAGGCAACACCGAGTTCCAGATTGCCAAGATTGTCAACCGCCTGACTCCGGAGCACCTGCTCATTGTCGACGAGATCCACCACGCGCTGGACAGCGACAAGACCGGACGCAAGGGCATTGAACAGCTGCGGGAGATTTACGACGAGACCCAGTGCGGCATGCTCCTGGTGGGTACGCCCGTCCTGGCCGAGTACGTCGAAAAAAATGACAAGTGGAAAGGCATCCTGGAGCAAACCTCCAAGCGAGGGGCGGCCAATATCTACCGCCTCCCGGACCATATCGAGACCCGCGACCTGGAAACCCTGTGGACTTATTACGGCTATCCGTCCCCCAGCCGGGCCATGCTGGCCACCCTCAAGCAGCAGGCCAATTTGTACGGATTCGGCAAGACCACCAAGCGCCTGCGCAAAGGGGTGGAGGCCGCCAACAATGCCGGGGTGGACCTTACCTGGGACTACTACCTGGCCGCCGTCAAGAAGCTCGAAGAAATGGAAGCCGGCAAGATGCCGGAATACGTATAACCCCTCAAAAAAATCATGCGCAAGAAGACCATCAAGTACAGCATCGTTGACCTGGGAGGCACCCGATATGTGGTCCTCCGCCTGGCTGACCTCGACGCCCTCATCACCACGCATCACAGCCTTTCCCTGGAACTTATCTCGGTATTGAGCGAGGCGCAGTGGGAACGGCACCGGCAGCTGCTTTACATTACCCAGCATATCCATGTTGATCGGGTCAGCCATTGCAAGGTGGCCCTCCTGACCAAGACGGACTATGACTGCCTCAATATGGCCATATCCCATCTGCACGACCTGCTGGGCAATATCCGCCTGGCCAACATCACCGTCGGCCCCACCGAGGACGACCAGCCTGACTCAACTTCCAACCAATAACACCACAATCATGTACAGCACCAACACTAACAATCAACAGGACAGGGGGCGGCAAGCCCTCAATGTCAAACCGGCCCCCTGGGGAGGCCATTATATCATCCATATTGAGGATGTTATCACGGACACGGGCAAGCACGGGCTGTCTATTTACAACGAGACCCTCCGGGAGGCCGACCACGAGACGCCGGCATCACGTGTCGACACGCTGCTCAAGACAGTCATTGCCCGCAACACGAACGCTATCGGCGAAGTAATGGCCGATGCCATCAATCGCAACCGGGAGGGCCAACAATGATAGATCTGTTTACCGCCACACCTGCGGAGCGTGAAATCATTGAACGCATCGCCAAGAGGGCTGTCGCCCTTTACCGTAAATATGGCAATACAGATGTCGATGAGCTGGATATTCAGATGGACCTGGAGGCATGCCATTGCAACGGGTGTCCACTAAGGCTCGCCGATATGGAACAGGCCGATAACTTCAACTTCATGCACGATGTCACGGGCATCAACGTGCATCTTAACCACGACACGGGCAAGTTGGAGAGGTGTTTTCTTCCCCGGTTTACCGATATGGAGAGGAGGGCCAGACGCCATGACTGATCCCATCTATTGCTATTACCACCGGCACGCGCGCCTGGAGATCATCCAGCGCCATGGGCAGACCTATGCGGTCTGCCCGGAGTGCCGAAGAATCATGACTGAGGGCATCCGCTCAGAGCTGAACCGCGCCAATCACGGCAATCATCTTTCATCCGATGATCTGGTACACAAGCTGATCAACAGAGCCGAGCCTGTTAATCCCATCCCTCCCGTCTACATCTACATTGACCAGCCATGACCTACGATCCCAATACACTGGCCTATCTCATCGGCCTGCAACTCTCCCGCTTCCCCGGCGCGTGTGATCACTGGGTAGTCTGCGACCCCCGCTGGCCGGGCATGATCGCCATCCGGCTGGAGCAGCTCGGACAATACTACGTCCCTGTAGATGGAGAGCGATTTCTGGAGTGGCTCAGCGCCACGCCAGACCTTACCTGGCAGCATGTCGTTAACATGCTGGCCAAAAAGAGAAAACAACTCAACAAGAGAAATACACAATAACAATGGACAATGAGAAATATACATGCCCGCACTGCGGCAAGCTCAGACCCGTCGATCCGTCAACTTTTAAGGTTGGAGATGTGGTCTACGTCAACCAGACCTGTATGACCAGCAGCAGGTCTGCCAACCGAACCAGAATATCACTCAGATCAGCCGGATATGATGGGGTTATTGAGGATATATTGTCAGGTGATAAGGCGGTGGTCCGGAGAGGCCTCAAGGGACACGGCAAACAATACACCGTGGCTCTTGCCGATCTTACTCCGGACGATGCTCCTGGGGTACTCACTTACGTCCTGCTGGGGCAGTGCCAATGTAACCAACAACCAACTACAGACTGCAATGGGTAAAATACGCACAACCACTAAAGCAACCGACCAGCAGGTTATTAAGGACAAGGCTGAATTTTGTCAGACCCTGGACGACATCGCCCGCAAAGGCGTCGAGCTGGATACCTTGCAAGCCGCCAAGGAGGCCGCCATGCAGCAAGTGCTCACGGATCACGACCCCAAAATCAGCGAGCTGACCAGGGAGATTGACCGGCTCACCAAACTGGCCGAGCAATGGGCATCCCCCCGCAGGGACGAGCTGTTTTCCAAGGGCCGCAAATCCGGCACCACTGCTCTGACCACCTACGGCTACCGCCTGGGGCAGCCCTCCCTCAAGCCCGCCAAGGGCTGGACGTGGGACAAGATTGTCGCCCTGCTCAAGACTACGCGCCGCAAGGCGTACCTGGTCACCAAGGTGACTCCTGACAAGGATGCAATCCGCCAGCATGTCAAGCCTCACAAGCTCGCCAAGCTGGGTTTGGAGATCAAACAGGTGGAGACTTTTTACGTAGAGAGGAGTACCAGGGATGACTAAGATTGAGGTTAAAGACTATGGATTCCAGACCCTGCTGACTATCTGGACGGGCACTGATAGAGGAGGAGCAACAGCCACTCTTGTCTATCTGACGCCCAAGCAGCGGCAACAACTGATCAAGGCTCTACAAAATCCCGGTCATGAACAATAAGCCACTTACCAAGCGACAGATCGCCGTACTGTCCATTATGGCCGGCAAGGCCTACAAGCGTATCCAGTCCCAGGGATGCCCCCTCCCGTCTCTGAGAGATTGGAGGCACGACGAGGTCTGGGCAGCCACAGGGATCACCGAGTCATTGACCAAAGCCACCCAGGAGCACTACGTACCTATCTATAATAGGCTGGCATCCTATCTTGGCTGTGCGCCTGTCAAGGACCGTACCTGGTCGGAGATGGACAAGGCCATCCACAATCTGCGTGATGCCATGCAGCGCTATGAGATAACTCCGGACTATCTGGCCGAGATTGTGCGCGACCAGCTGCACCTGCCTTGCACGGGCCGGGATGTGTACCAGGCATTGCGCAACTGGGCCGCCGTGGAACACGTCCGGCACCTGATGTACACCGTCATCAACCGGGGACGGGCGGAGACTCGCAAGATGGCCGCTGAAACCGGGCAGGAGACCTACGAACCGCACGCTGATCCGTGCACTATGCCGCCCGGCAAGCTGGCTGATCATGTCGGGGCTGTACGTATTGTTCCCACTCCTGGGCCTCATAAGCCCACCGCGCGGGGATTCCACAGTAATATATGGATGCCAGATCAGGAGGTGCAGCCATGAGTG
>CALHJX010000225.1:0-4338 GCA_938033385.1 uncultured Collinsella sp.
GGTGTTGGGAGCTCATGCGCTGGAGCTGGGCGCCGATGCTCTGATTGTCGCCGATGCCGGGTTGGCCTGCGCGCTGCGCGCGGCGATTCCCGGGGTCGAGATTCACCTGTCTACGCAGGCGGGCGTTCATAGCGAAGGCGCCGTGCGGCTTGCCGCCGATGGGCTGGGGGGCGAGTGCGTGACGACGGCACGCGAGCTGACGGTCGACGAGATTGCGGCGCTATGTGCCACGGGTGTGCCCATCGAGGTATTCTGCCACGGTGCGATTTGCATCGGCTATTCGGGGGCGTGCGAGTTCTCTGCCCTGCGGCGTGGGCGCTCGGCGATGCGCGTTGATTGCACACAGCCGTGCCGTCTGGCGTACGACCTAGTGGACGAGGCGGGACAGAGCGTTGTCGCCGTCGAGGGAGATCGCTTGCTGTGCCCGCGCGACTATCTGGGTATTGCGCATCTGCCCGAGCTTGTAGATGCCGGCGTGGCGTCGCTCAAGATCGAGGGGCGCATGAAGAACCCTGATTACGTATTCAACGTGGTGCGGGTGTGGCGCCGGGCACTCGATATGCTGTGCGACGGCGCGTGGGACCCCGGTGCCGTGGAAGAGCTCGAGCGCGAGCTGGGAAGGTCGTTTAACCGTGGGTTTACCGATGCGTACCTGCGAGGACGTTCGGGTGCCGAGCTTATGAGCTTTGAGCGTGCGATCAACCAAGGTGTGCGCGTGGGACGCCTGGTGGCCGTTGGCCACGAAGAGGTGACCGTTGAGCTCGACGCCGCCGTGGCGGCGGGTGACACGCTCGAGATTCGGTTCTATCCGGGTGCCGACGCGCGTCCCGATGTGCCCAAGCGCTGGCCGCAGGTGCCCTGTCCGGTGGATGCCGCGGCGGGGGAGCGCGTCGTCGTGCATTGCAAGCGTAAGGTTGACACGGGCTGCGAGGTGTACCTGATTCGCAGCGCCGGCGTGTTGGATCAGACGGCGGCGGTGTTGGAGCGCATGCGGGCCGAGGCGGATGCGATTGCGCCCGTTGCGCGTGCCGTTGAGGTGCTGCCCTTTGAGGGCGTTACGGTGGATGGCGGTGCGTCGACGGAGTTGGTGGAGTGCGCGGTTCCCGCTCGCATGGTTTTTGCTTGGCAGCTGATGGATGCCGACCCGCGCGGAGAACTCGATTTGTCCGACGCTGTTGTGGTGCTTGACGAGGTGTGCCGCACGTGTGACGCTGACTGGACCCGCTCACTGATGCAGCGTGCCGGGCGCGTTGTCTGCCGCAACCTGGGACAGGTGGTGATCGCTCGCGAGCTGGGCGTGACGTTTGACGTGGCGGCGCCGGTGTTCTGCGCGAATCGGGCCACGCTTGCCTGGCTGCGCGGACTCGGTGCGGGGCGGGTGTACTTGCCGGCCGAGTTGCTCGGCAATGATGCGGAGCGTATTGCCGAACTGGCTGCTGAACCCGGCGTCTGGGGTCCGGTCGACGCCGACCGTCCCGAGCTTATGGTGTGCGAGCACTGCCTGCTGACCGCCGAGGGCGTCTGCGCTACCGATGCGACGGGACAGGTCCGTTGCCGCGACTGCTTGCGCCGTCGGCAGGTACGCTATCTGGTCGAGCGTGACGGTACACGTTTGCCAGTTGCCATTGACGCATGCGGCAGGACGAGGATTTTCCTGTCGTAGGTGCCGCGTCGCGTCAGTTTGTTATCATATGAGAGTTTATGGACTTCCAGCACCGCCGTTTTCGGCGAGGGTGCTATAGCAAAAGGAGGATACCCAATGCTGTCTGTTGACGAGCAAATGCGTATCATCACCTCGGGCGCCGCGCAGATCGTTCCCGAGGCCGACCTTCGCAAGAAGCTTGAGAAGGGCGAGCCCCTCAACATCAAGCTCGGCGTCGACCCCACCAGCCCCGACCTGCACCTGGGCCACGCCGTGCCGCTGCGCAAGATGCGTCAGTTCCAGGACCTGGGCCACAACGTCACCCTCATCATCGGCAACGGTACCGCGCTGATCGGCGACCCCTCGGGCAAGAACTCCACGCGTCCGCAGCTTTCGCAGGAGCAGATCGAGGCCAACGCCGAGACCTACGTGAGCCAGGCCATGAAGATCCTGGACCCCGAGAAGACCACCATCGTGCACAACGGTGACTGGATCTTGTCGATGGACCTGGCCGGCCTGCTGCAGGTGTGCTCCAAGTTCACCGTCGCCCGCATCCTTGAGCGCGATGACTTTACCAAGCGCTACCAGTCTCAGACGCCGATCGCCCTGCACGAGTTCCTGTATCCCGTGATGCAGGCATACGATTCGGTCATGATTAAGGCCGACGTGGAGATGGGCGGCACCGATCAGCTCTTCAACCTGCTCGCCGGCCGTGAGCTCATGGAGAAAATGGGCATGGAGCCGCAGATCGCGCTCACCATGCCGCTGCTCGAGGGCACCGACGGCGTGCGCAAGATGTCCAAGTCCTATGGCAACTACATCGGCCTGACCGACGCTCCCAAGGATATGTTCGGCAAGACCATGTCCATCCCCGATGAGATGATCGGCAAGTACTACCGCCTGGCGAGCTCGCTCACCCCGGCCGAGGTCGACAAGATCGACGCCGCCCTGGCCGATGGTTCTGCCGACCCCTACGAGCTCAAGCGCGCTCTGGGCCGCGACCTGTGCGACACCTACCACGGCGCCGGCGCCGGCGACGAGGCTCAGGCCGAGTTCGACCGCGTATTCAAGGAGGGCCAGCTTGCCGACTTCCCCGAGAAACATGTCGAGCTGACCGTCAACGACGAGGGTCAGATCTACCTCGCCGGCCTGCTCAAGGACCTGGGCCTTTCGGCGAGCGCCGGCCAGGCTCGTCGCGATATCGACGGCGGCGGCGTCAAGATCAACGGCAATGCCGTGGCTCCCAAGAGCTACAACATCGACCCCAGCGCCCTCAAGCTGGGCGACATCCTCTCCGTAGGCAAGCGCAAGGGCTTCAAGCTGATCTAACGAGCGAGTTGACCTCACAAGTGCAACAAGGCCGCAGCCGGGATTCCCGACTGCGGCCTTTTTTTGGTTACGACGATCCCTTGGGGACGGAGGGATCATTTGGCGGTGCCGTTAAGCGGAAGGGGTGTTAGCGGGGCTTCCTTTTGGGCATACAATGGCTATTGGTTTGCCGCGGTGAAGGTCTGTCCGCTCCGCAGCGTTTTCTACGGTTAAAGGAGTATGTATGTCCGTTGAGGTCATGAGGACTGTGATCGAGGCCGCCGAGGGCCGCGTGCCCGTCGACACGCTGTTTACCAATGCGCAGATCGTCGACGTGTATGGCCAGCGTGTGGCGCCCGGTAGCGTTGCCGTCAAGGACGGTGTGATCGTCGGCGTGCTCTACGATGGTCGCGACGATGCCGCTGGCACCTACGAGGCAACTGAGGTCATCGACTGCCAGGGTCGCTATCTCGCTCCCGGTTTTATTGACGGGCATTTGCATATCGAGTCTTCGAACATCCGTCCCGCCGAGTATGCTCGCATGGCCGCGACGCGCGGTACTACCACCGCCATTGCTGACAGCCACGAGATTGCCAATGTTGCCGGTCTCGACGGCTTGCGCTTTATGATCGAGGACGGCCGCCGCGCACCCATCTCCATCAAGTACATGATGCCTTCGTGCGTGCCCGCGCTGCCCGACGAGCAGGCCGGTGCCGTGATTACCGCCGCCGATATGCAGGCGTTTTTTGCCGAGCATCCGGGCGACGTATTTGGCCTCGGCGAGATGATGAACCTGCCGGGCGTCTTTATGGCCGATCCCGAGACCTGCGCTCGCATTGACGCTGCCAATCAGACGCCGTCCAAACAGGTCGACGGCCATGCTCCGCTTGTTGCCGGCAAGGATCTCAACGCCTATGCCGCAGCGGGTATTATCGCCGACCACGAGTCGACGATTCCCGAGGAAGCGCTCGACAAGCTATCCCGCGGCATGTATGTCATGCTGCGCGAGGGCACCTGCAGCCACGACCTGGCCAACTTGTCGCCGATGCTGCTGGAGAACCCCGCCCGCGCCCGTCGTTGCTGCTTTGCGACCGACGACCGCGCTCCCTCAGATGCGCTTTCGACCGGTATGATTGACAATGCCTGCCGCGTGGCTATCGAGGCCGGTATTGACCCCGTGGTTGCCATCTCTATGGCGTCCCTGTCCACGGCCGAGGCGTTTGGCCTGGACCACGGTTGCCGCGACCCGCACGAGCTGCGTGGCGCCATCGCCCCGGGCAAGCGTGCCGACCTGCTGGTACTCAACGACCTGACGTTTGCCACGGCTCCGCATTGCGTGTATGCCGCCGGTGCTCTGGTGGCGCAGGACGGCACCTTTGTGGGCGAGA
>CALHJX010000226.1:0-6033 GCA_938033385.1 uncultured Collinsella sp.
GGCGGCGATCAGCGCGCGGGCGGCATCCACGCGAAACGGGGGCGGGGTGGAACGAGCCTGGGCACCGCGGCTCAGCCACGCGAGCTCCTTACGTGCCATGTTGCGACGGCGCTCCTCGGTAACCGCGGCCATGCGGTCGCGCTCCACGCGCTGCAGGATATATGCGGAGTAGCCGCCCTCGAAGGGATCGACCTGGCCGTCGTGGACCTCCCACATACTGGTGCAGACCTCGTCCAAGAACCAGCGGTCGTGCGTGACCACGAGCATCGCGCCCTGGCCGCGCTGCCAGCGGGCCTTTAAGTGACGCGCGAGCCAGTTGATGGTGCGCATGTCCAGGTGATTGGTGGGCTCGTCGAGCATGAGCACGTCGTAGTCGCCGATCAGCAGGCGCGCGAGGTCCACGCGACGGCGCTGGCCGCCCGAAAGCTCGCCCACCGTGCCCTCCCAGGGCACATCGCTAATAAGGCCAGCCAGAATCTGGCGCGTACGCGGACTCGACGCCCACTCATACTCGGGCGTGTCGCCCACAACGGCATGATGCACGGTATCGGTATCGACCAGGCTGTCCTTTTGACCGAGCAATCCGATCGTGGTGTCGCGGCGATGCGTCACACGTCCATTGTCGGGCTCCAGCGTGCCGGCGAGCACGCTCAGCAGCGTCGACTTGCCGTCGCCGTTTTTGCCGACAATACCAATGCGGTCGCCCTCGCCCACGCCGAGCGTCACGCTATCGAAAATATGCTTGGTGGGAAACTCTAGGCTGACGGAATCGCATCCCAAAAGAATCGCCATATGCCCTGCTCCTTCGTAGAAATTCAACGTTGTCCATGATAGCAGCGAGCCCCACCCCAAACCACCACGAAGGCGCCTGTCCCCTTTGTGGCGGTCGTTTCGGTCGCAGAGCAAAAAGGCGGGCCATCTCCCAAAAGAGATGACCCGCCTCTCCAATCAGTCCCGTGACAACCGTGGCCGCCGCGGGCCTCAAGCATGCCCCGGACTAGGAGAACATGCCGGTGAGGTAATCATTCAGCCGCTTATCCTTGGGCCGTTGGAAAATCTCGTCGGTCTCGTCGTACTCGACCATATCGCCCATGTAGAAGAACGCCGTGCGGTTGGACACACGCGACGCCTGCTCCATGTTGTGCGTCACGATGACGATGGCGCGCTCGGCCACAATCGACGACATAAGGTCCTCGATCGCCAACGTCGAGATGGGGTCGAGCGCCGAGCAGGGCTCGTCGAACAAAATCACGTCGGGGTTGAGTGCCAGCGTGCGCGCGATGCACAGACGCTGCTGCTGACCGCCCGAAAGCGCGTAGGCGCTCTTGTCGAGCTTGTCCTTGACCTCGTCCCACAGCGCTGCACCGCGCAGGCTCTCCTCGACCATACGATCAAGCTCGTCACGGTCGGTAATGCCGTGACGCTTGGGCGCAAACGTGATGTTGTCGCGAATGGACTTGCGGAAAGGGTTGGGCTGCTGGAACACCATGCCAATGGAGCGACGCAGCTCGTACGTGTTCTCGGTCCTGGTGTTCACATTGCGTCCGCGGTAGTTAATCTCGCCCTCCACGCGGCAGCCGCGAATCTCGCGGTTCATAAGGTTGAGGCTGCGCAAAAAGGTCGACTTACCGCAGCCCGAAGGCCCGATGAGTGCCGTGATCTCGCCCTTGTGAAACTCGAGCGACGTATTGTGCAGGGCATGGTGGTCGCCATAGTACACGTTGACGTCCTTAGTGGAGAGCACGACCTCGTCGCTCACGGCCTTGCCGCTCACGCGCACGCGCTTCTCGCTCTCCCCCACGCTCGACAAAAAGTCCTGGGTCTCGGACGATGCCGCTTCGGTTGCGGGCGTTACACCTATCTCGCTCATTCGGCCGTCATCCTCCTTGCCAGTTGCTTGCCCACGATACGGGCGACTACGTTAAACAGCAGCACGCAAATCATCAGCAGCGCCGCGGTGCCCCAGACGATCTGCTGGGCCTCGGGGCTGCCCTCGCCATAGATCTTGTAGATATGCACGGCGAGCGACTCGCCAGGGCGGAACACGTTCCAGGCACAGGTGGGGCTCGACAGGTTAAAGCTCAAGAAGTTCAGGCGAACCGGCGAGCTCATACCCGAGGTAAAGAGCAGTGCTGCGGCCTCGCCAAACACACGGCCGGCCGAAAGCACGATGCCGGTCACGATGGCGGGCATGGCCTCGGGAATCAGGATGTGCAGCGTGGCCTCCCAGCGGGTAAGGCCCATGGCCAGGCATGCATCGCGCTGGGCCTGTGGCACGTCCTCGAGCGCCTGCTGGATCACGCGCACCAGGATGGGGATATTGAACATGGTGAGCGCGACAGCGCCGGAGATGATGGAGTACTTCCAGCCCAGCTGCACCGAGAACACCAGAAAGCCGAACATGCCGACGACGATGGAAGGCAGCGAGGACAGCGTCTCGATGGCGGTAGAGGCGATGTCGCGGATAGGGCCGTTCGGCGCGTACTCAACCAGGAAGACCGCTCCGCCTAGGCTGATGGGCACCGAGATGATCAGAGTGATCAGCAGCAGGTAGAACGAGTCGAACAGCTGGTAGAGCACGCCGCCCTGCGTTCCGTTGGCGCGCGACGGCTCTGTGAGAAAGCCCGGCTGGAACAGCGTCGAGATGCCCTCGAACAGGATATAGGCCACCATGGAGATGACGATGAGCATGACGATGGCGACGATCGCCGTCAACACGCCCGTGACGAAGCGGTCCTGCTTTTGGACGCGCCCGAGCCTCGCCTCGTCGATGTGGATACGCGTGCTAGCCACGAGCCTTCGCCCCCTTGCGGCCGATAAGGTGGATGATCAGGATGAAGATGAGGCTCATGCCCATCAGCAGCAGGCCGAGTGCCCACAGAACATCATCCTGGGCCGAGCCCTCGGCATAGACCGCCATGGACGTGGTGAGCGTGGTGGTGATAGTGGACGCCGGCGACAGCAGCGACATCGGCATGGCCTCGATGCCGCCGATAACCATGCGCACGGCGAGCGTCTCGCCAAAGGCGCGGGTCATACCCAGGATGACCGCAGTCATGAGCGACGGCATGGCGGACTTGAGCACCACGTGCCAGATGGTCTGCCAGCGGGTGTAGCCCAGCGCGAGCGAGCCCTGGCGGTAGCTGTCGGGCACGGCGCGCAGGCCGTCGACCGAAAGCGTGGTCATGGTCGGCAGGATCATGACGGCCAGTACGATGGCACCGGGCAGGATACCCAAGCCCGTGCTCACGTGGAAAACGCTCTTCATAAGGCCGACGACAACGTGAAAGCCGATCAAGCCAAAGACGACCGAGGGAATACCGGTCAAAAGCTCAATAAGCGGCTGAAAGATCTTGGAGCCAAATTTTGGTTGGATCTCGACCGCAAAGATGGCAGAGCCGATGGCGATGGGCAACGCGATGAGCGTGGAGAGCACCATGACCGCAAACGAGGTGACGATCAGGGGCAGGGCGCCGGTGTAGGGCAGGCCGTTTTTAGCCGTGTTGGCCAGGTCCCACTTGGTGCCGGTGAAAAACTCGACGACCGAGACGCCGTCTTTGACAAAAGCCGAGAGGCCCTTTTGGGCGACCATAAAGATGAGCGCGGCAACGACAAGCGTCACGAGCGCTACGCACGCGCCCGTGACGCACAGGCCCACGTTCTCAAGGTCGCGCTTTGGCAGCTGTTTTGCCATTGCAAACCTTTCCGGGGGCGACTACTTATTTAGCGGAGACCTTGCCGCTGGCGTCCTTGACGACCTTCATGGCAGAGACGGGGATGAAGCCCTGCTCCTCGACGAGCTTGCCCTGGACGTCGTCGGAAAGCATGAACTCCAGGAAGGCCTTGGTAGCCTCGTCGGCGTCCTTTGCACAGTACATGTGCTCGGTCGCCCAGATCTTGAAGGAGCCGTCGGTGACATTCTTGCTCTTGGGCTCCACGCCCTCGACCTTGATGGCGTTGAACTTGGAGTCGTCGAAGTGCGAGAAGTCGAGGTAGGAGATGGCGTTGTCGGTGCTGGCCATCTGAGTCTGGACATCGCCGGACTTGTCGAGCTCGGCGTCGCCCTTAAAGTCGACGGCCTCGTCGCCAAAGACGGCAGCCTCGAAGGTGGCGCGGGTGCCGGAGCCGGCCTTGCGGTTGAGCACGACGATCTTGGCGTCGTCGCCGCCGACCTCCTTCCAGTTGGTGATCTGGCCGGAGAAGATGCCCTTGAGCTGCTCGAGGGACAGGTCGTCGACCTTGACATTCTTGGAGACGACGGGGCCCATGCCCACGACGGCGACCTCGTGGTCGACGAGGTTCTTGACCTGGTCGGCCTCGAGTTTGGTCTCGGCGAAGACGTCGGAGTTACCGATGGTGACGGTGCCGGCGGCGACAGCGGTCAGGCCCTTACCCGAACCGTTACCCGAGCCGGAGACGGAGACGTCCGGGTTGGCATCCATGAACTTCTCGGCAGCAGCCTCGACGAGAGCCTGGAACGAAGAGGCGCCGTCGTAGGTCACCTCGCCAGAGACGGACTCGGCAGCAGCGGCGCTACCCTTGTCGGCGGCGTCGGATGCACCGGAGCCGCCGCAACCAACGAGACCGAGGCCGACGATGCTGGCAAGACCACCAGCGAGGCCGAGGAACTGACGACGAGAATAAGCCTGATCGAGCATGATCTTCCTTTCATACATGCGAATCGCGGGCACCCTGCCCGCTTTGCTGTTTGGAAAGATACGGCCCCGATCGAACAACGTCCGCCTTATCTGCGGTTTCTTACGGGCATCTGATAGACCCTTACCACAAACGCGGCGGGGCTTTACAAACGAATAACAATCCCCACCCAAGCATGGCGTGCCTTTTACACCAATAAAAACAAAGTTGCGGTGAAATAGTTCCCGCTTGGCCATCAAATGGCCCATTCTAGGAACTATTCCACCGCAACTTAGATTGGGAAACCGCGAAACCTTAAAGCTCCAGCTCATTCAAGCGCAGGATCGCCACGATATAAATCTTGAGCGCTTGCTTGAGCTGTTCCTCGTTGGCGCACTCGTTGGGGCCGTGCATCTGGCCGCCCCATGCGGGCAGCTCCAGGCCGGTTTCCTCGGGGCCAAATGAGACGGCGCGGGCAAAGTTGCGTGCGTACGTGCCACCGCCCATGGCGAAGGGCTCGGCATGCTTGCCCGTAAACTCGTTATAGGTATCGATAAGCGCCTTCACGGCCGGATCGTCAGCAGAGACCGAGAACGGCACCTTGGTACGACCCACGCGATACGTCACACCAAAGCGGCCCACGAGCGGCTCGAGCTGCTCGCAGATGGTATCGGCGCTCGTGCTGTCGGGGAAACGCACGTCGATGACCTGCTCAATGTGGCCATCCGCCACGCGGATGACGCCGGGGTTGCACGTGAGCGGGCCAAACGCCGGGCTCGTCGCGTCGATACCCAGGCCGCGGCCATAGGCGTCCGCGTGCACAAAGGCCAAGAACTTGACAAACTCGTGCTCGGCAGGCGTCAACAGGCGCTCATCGCGGGCGCCAAACGCATCCTCGACCTCGCGCAGGTACGTCACGATCAGGCCGACGGCGTTGATCGTCCCCTCGGGCATCGAGGCATGACCGCCAATGCCGTGGGCGAAAATCTGCGCATGCCCGTTATCGAGTGCCGTAATCTCCAGGCGGTCGGCGTTCTCAACGGGCGCCGGCAACTCATCGGCGGCAATCGCAAGCTCGCAGATAGACTGCGACGGAATGGCATTGCTCGCCTCGGCGCCGCTCCACAACACAATGCGCCCGCCATCGATCTTGGGGCTCACGAACGTCGCCCCAAACTGGCCCTTCTCGGCATTGCAGACCGGGAACTCGGCATCGGGCGTAAACAGAAAGTCGGGGTTCGCGTGGTTCTCCAGATAATGGTGAACGTCGGACATGCCCACTTCCTCATCGCAGCCCAGCAGCGCGCGGAAGGTATAGCGCGGAACAATGCCGTGCTTGAGCAGATAGGCGCCGGCGTAGAGCGACAGCACGGCCGGACCCTTGTCGTCGATCACGCC
>CALHJX010000227.1:0-1329 GCA_938033385.1 uncultured Collinsella sp.
GCGACCGAAAGGATGGCGGTTAACAGCAGCGTTCGGGTGGTGAGCACGCCACCACGAAGGTCCGCGACAAGCGCGCAGACAAACACGGCGCCAATCGCCAGCGCGGGCCAGATTCGTTCACGGTGAACGCGTCGCGCGATGTCATAGAGAGCGAGAGGCGCAAACGGCACAAACGGCGGCACGAAGACAGCCGCGATGATGCAGGCGTAGCTCGCGGCCTCGCTCACACGGCGGGCGCGGTTTCCCTGTACGACCTCGGCCAGTGAGGTGGCAATAACGCCAAGGCAAAACGCCGCGACCAGGTGAGCGTCCACGGCAAGGCCCATGGCGGCCGCAATACAGCACGCCAGCACGATCGATTTGTCGAAAAGCCTGTTCATATGGGTATTGTACGCGAAGCCGCGCGTGGTGGAGGGACCGCCTACGCAACCGTGACATTCCTCCCGCGCGGCAAATCGGGGACGTCGGCAGGCCGCACGACCAAGCCCCACACTCGTGACAAAGCTCACTGGCGCGCGCCGGCGGCTCCTGCGATGATGCAATCGTACCGGGCCGCAATCAACAGAAGGGCCGCCTCATGACAGACATCGTCCACGTCGAAAACCTCGTCAAGCGCTATGACGACCTTATTGCGCTCGACCACTTTAACCTGAGCATCGCCCCCGGCGAGATCTTTGGCCTGCTGGGCCCCAACGGTTCGGGCAAGACCACGTCCATCAACTGCATTTTGCAGCTGCTCGCCTACGACAAAGGCACTATCGAGCTGTTCGGCGAGTCCATGACGCCCGCCCGCTACGACCTCAAGCGCCGCATCGGCGTGGTGCCGCAGCAGGTGGCGGTATTCGACGAGCTCACGGTGCGCGAGAATATCGACTATTTCTGTAGCCTGTACGTCAACGACCGCAAGCGCCGCCGCGCGCTGGTGGACGAGGCGATCGACTTTGTCGGGCTGGGCGACTTTACCAAGTTCCGCCCCGGCAAGCTCTCGGGTGGCCTGGCGCGTCGCCTCAACATTGCCTGCGGTATCGCGCACAAGCCCGAGCTTATCTTTTTTGACGAGCCCACGGTGGCGGTCGACCCGCAGAGCCGCAACGCCATCCTGGAGGGCATCTGCCGCCTGCGCGACGAGGGCGCCACGGTGGTGTATACCAGCCATTACATGGAGGAAGTCGAGCAGATCTGCAGCCGCATCATGATTATGGACGGCGGGCGCGTGCTGGCGCAGGGTACCAACGACGAGCTCAAGCGAATGATTCAGATGGGCGAGCGCGTGACCGTCGAGGTGGGCGCCGTCGAGCCCGCCACGGTCGAGCGACTGCGCGCCCTCGA
>CALHJX010000228.1:0-1673 GCA_938033385.1 uncultured Collinsella sp.
TCTTTTTCAGCAGATCGTTTTCCACCAGCTCACGCGGCAGCTTCTCTGCCACCGTCTCGAGCGCCTGACGTGCCAGCTCCGCCGGCGGTACCTGCGGCACACGAGGTTCCGCCCCGCACGCCGTCACGACAGAAAACGCTGCTAAACCCCCTACGACGAGGGGCACAGCGACCTCCATTCGTCCACCTCCTCTTGTGTGAGCGTCCCCGACCGCAGGCCTTCTGCGATAAACGGCGGCTCGCGGTCAAGCGTCCAGGTGCGCTCGGCGGCATCGAAAGTCACATAGCGCTCGAGCTCTACGCCGCCCGACGCGGCGCGACGCACTCCCGAATACGAGGAGACGAAACGCCTGCCATCGGCGTGGCGCTCGGACATCACGATGCCGTCGAGCGCCATGGCAATCTGCTCCTCGATGAGCTCGCTCGGCAGATCGATGCCATAACGTGCAAGCAACGTCAGACGCACCACGGTCTCCTGTTCTGAGCCCGCATGAAGTGTGGTGAGCGACCCGTCGTGGCCCGTGTTCATGGCCTGCAACATGTCGCAGCACTCCGCACCGCGCACCTCGCCCACCACGATGCGGTCGGGGCGCATGCGCAGGGCATTGGTCACCAGGTCGCGGATCGTCACCGCGCCCTCGCCCTCAATTGAAGCCTCGCGCGCCTCTAGACGCACCACGTGCGGATGATGCGCAAACTTGAGCTCGGCAGAGTCCTCGATCGTCACGATGCGCTCGCCGGTGGAAATCTCGCATGACAATGCGTTGAGCAGGGTGGTCTTACCAGATCCCGTGCCTCCCGCAACCGCCAGATCCTGTCGCAGCGACACCGCGCACGACAGCAGCTGCGCATACCAAAGCGGCAGCGACCCCAGCCCCACAAGCTCGTCCAGCGAGCAGATGCGGTCCGAGAACTTTCGGATGGTGAGAATCGGTCCGTCAATCGCCACAGGCGGAATCACCGCGTTGACGCGATAGCCCGTTTTGAGGCGGGCGTTGACGATGGGGCTGCGCTCGTCGATACGGCGGCCAAGTGGCGAGATGATGCGGTCGATGAGCACGCGGATTTGCTCATCGTCCTCAAACGCATGCTCGATGGGGTACAAGACGCCGCCGCGTTCAAAGAAGGCCGAGCGGCAGCCGTTGATCATGATCTCGGTAACGGTATCGTCCTCGATGAGCGGCTGCAACGGCCCCAAGCCCACCACGTCATCCAAAATCTCGTCGATGATGGTCTCGCGCTCGGGCGTCGCGAGATCGGTCGGCTCCTCAACATTGAGCGCCGCCTCCACCGCAGGACGCAATTCCGAGCGGGCAAGTGCCGGGTCGATATAGGCGCTGATACGCGCCACTTCGTCGTAACCCATGCGGTCCATCACGGCGCGCTTGGTGCGTCGTTTCACCGCGCGGCGACGCCCCGCATCTACAGGCGCTGCCGCCGCTGCAGCGCCAGCAGCCTTAATCCTCGTTTGCAGGCTCATCGCTGATCACCCTCGCGCGACCAGGGAAGGCGAATACGCGGGCGTTCGGTGCGCATTGCACGGTCGGCGACCATATCGCTCCAAGGGCCGACGGCGCACCCCAGTTCCACGAGCATCTCGCGCGTGGCCTCGCGCACGCTGGTCGCAAAAGCGCTGGTCTGCCCCACTGCCTCGTCAGCGCGCCCAAACGCCAT
>CALHJX010000229.1:0-1022 GCA_938033385.1 uncultured Collinsella sp.
TGACCCGCGTGAGCGTGCCGTTGGGCCTGGTCGCCATGGTCTACGAGGCGCGCCCCAACGTGACGGCCGACGCCGCAGGCATCTGCATCCGTACCGGCAACGCCTGCATTCTGCGCGGCGGCTCGCTGGCCTATCACTCGTGTGCCATGATCGCCGAGCTGCTGGCCGATGCGCTCGAGGCCAAGGGCTTCCCGCGCGAGGCCGTGTCGATGATCGAGTCCACCGACCGCGAGGCCACCGGCGAGCTCATGAAGCTCCGCGGTATTGTCGACGTACTCATTCCGCGCGGCGGTGCAGGCTTGATCCAGCGCTGCGTGCGCGAGTCGCTTGTGCCGGTGATCGAGACGGGCACGGGCAACTGCCACATCTACGTGCATGAATCCGCCGACTTTGATAAGGCGCTCAACATTATCGTCAATGCCAAGACCCAGCGCGTGGGCGTGTGCAATGCCGCCGAGTCGCTGCTGGTCGACCGTGCCGTGGCAGATTCGTTTTTGCCGGCGGTCGTGGTCGTGCTGCGCGACCACGGCGTGCTGATTCACGGCGACGAGGCCACGTGCGCCGCATGCGCCGACGCTGGGCTTGCCGAGGGCGACAACTACGTCGCCGCGACTGAGGAGGACTGGGGTCGCGAGTACCTGGCTCTCGAGATGAGCGTGAAGGTCGTGGCAAACGAGGACGAGGCCATCGCACACATCAATCGCTACGGCACGATGCACTCCGAGGCCATCGTTGCCGAGGACACGGATGCTTGCGAGTGCTTCCTCGATGCGGTCGATGCCTCGGCCGTGTACGCCAACGCCAGCACGCGCTTCACTGACGGCGGCGAGTTTGGCCTGGGCGCCGAGATCGGCATCTCGACCCAAAAGCTCCACGCCCGTGGCCCCTTTGCCGCCGAGGCCCTCACCACCTACAAATACAAGCTCCGCGGCACCGGCCAGGTCCGCCCCTAACGCCCGTGCAAACAAAAACCACCACAAAGGTGCCTGTGAACTGCCTCCCATTTCTTGGACATCGGGAAA
>CALHJX010000230.1:0-17104 GCA_938033385.1 uncultured Collinsella sp.
AGCTGCTCGATACGCTTGGCGTTGAGCTCCCCGAGCCCAAGGTCGAGCTGCCGCTGGGTCTGCTAGGCGTTGCCGCCGGCCTGGTCGCCTACACGGGCGACGACGTGGACGAGGCTGCTGCCAAGATTCTCGAGGCCCGCGCCGAGGCCCGCGCCGCCAAGAACTGGGATCTGGCCGACGCCATTCGCGACCAGCTCAAGGACCTGGGCCTGACGATCGAGGATACTGCCGTGGGCACCCGTATTAAGAGTCTCTAGTATTTGTTGACCGTTCGAGGTGCGGCAGATTGCCTTGAAAGAGAAGGGCATAGACCTGGTGATCATGCCCGACGATTGAAAGGCAAGGTGCCGTGGCTCGGACGGTCGATTCTTGTTCGTTATCTATTTAAGGAGGCCGCTTTATGGCCGACAATCGCAAGCGTGCACCTCGTGGCGGCAAGCAGGCCGCTTCTGGCTCGCGTCCGATTCGCCGCAATGACCGCGCTGTCGCTCCCAAGGGCCAGCACGATCGCACCCAGGCCGCACGTCCGCAGCGCGATCGCAACCGCGATGCTGTCCAGGTCCCCAAGGGCGAGTTTATCGAAGGTCGTCGTGCTGCCGCCGAGGCGCTACGTACCGGCTTTCCTGTCAAGTGCGCGCTCATCGCCGAGGGCGGGGAGCGCGATGCCGCTCTGTCTCGTCTGGTCGATGATCTCAACGCCGCGGGTGTCCGCATTAAGTATGTGCCGCGCGCGCAGCTCGATGCACTGTCGAGCCATGGCGCTCACCAGGGCATTGCGCTCGAGGTTGGCAACTTCCCTTACGCCGATGTCGCCGATATCCTCGACCGCGCGGGCGACGGCCCGGCGCTCGTTATCGTGCTCGACCATGTGACCGACGACGGCAACTTTGGCGCCATCGTGCGCTCCGCCGAGGTCGTGGGCGCGGCGGGCGTCATCATTGCCAACAAGCGCGCCGCCGGTGTGACCGTTGGCAGCTACAAGACTTCCGCCGGCGCCGTCATGCACCTGCCTATCGCGCAGGTTCCCAATATCGCCCGTGCGCTCGATGACCTCAAGGCCGCTGGCTTTTGGGTGGGCGGTGCTTCCGAGCACGCCGAGGGCAGTTGCTGGGATGCTCCCTTCGAGGGCCGCGTGGCGCTCGTCATGGGTTCCGAGGGCGACGGCATCTCGCGTCTTGTGCTCGAGAAATGCGACTTTTTGACTAAGCTTCCCCAGCGCGGCATGACCGAGAGCCTCAATGTTGCCCAGGCGACCACGGCGCTATGCTTTGAGTGGCTGCGTCGCAACGCCGGCGAGCTCATGGGGGAGGAGTAGCGCATGTCCAAGAAGAACCGCGCCAAGTCCAAGGCCAAGCGCTTTGGCGAGGGCTCGGCCAAGCCGATTGTTTCGGCCGCGACCTATGGCGTGGGCGGCAATGCGTTTGCGCAGGCTATCGCCGACCCGGTCTCGACAGTGCATTCCAATAAGCCCGAGCTGCTGGTGGTCGACGGCTACAACGTGATTCACTGCACGCCGCGCTACGAAAAGCTCGTCTACGACCATTCCGACGATCCGTATTCCAGCGACGTTCACGATATGGCGCGCACCGCCCTCATCAACGACGTTGCCGCGTTTGCCCAAGGCCGCTATGAGGCTGTGATCGTCTTTGACGGCGCGGGAAACATCTCCAGCGAGCGCCCCAACCTGCCTGCTCGCGGCGTGCGCATCGAGTTTTCGCCGACGGGCGTATCGGCCGATACCGTGGTGCAGAAGCTCTGCATCGAGGCGCGTGAGGAAGGCCGCGCGTGCTCCGTGGTGTCGAGTGACGGCACGATCCAGGCCGTCGTCATGGGCAAGGGCGTCACGCGCATCTCGAGCCGCATGCTGGTGGACGAGATCAAACAGATCGACAACGACGTACATGAGGCCGAGGAAGCACCCCAGATCAAGATGACCCTGGGCAGCCGCCTGAGCCCCGAGGCCCTGGCCAAGCTCAAGGCGTTGCGTGGGAGATAGGGGAGCTGACGGGCAATGCTGCCTCGCTAACTCCATTCAGCGATGTTGATCATTCTTTCGAGGCGCCACGTTAGCGCCTCTTTTAGATAAGGCAGTCTCGCTGCTAGGGCATCGTTTTTAGACAGAATCTCGATTGCCTCGTCAACGAAGCCTTCGAGTTTGTCGCCGTCAAACCAGCCCATGTCTTCGACGAGCAACATTTGTTTGGCGGGGCTTGAATGAAATTGTGCGCTGGTAAAACTGTGCTCTCCCGCCCTAAGCTCCTCTAGTGATATGTTGCACCAGAGCGATGACCCCGAATCGAAGATGGGGGCTGGTCTGCAGACCAGTGAGTTGACGTTTCGCACAAGGCCAAAGTTACGCCAATGACGATCGTAGTTGGCGATGATGTCGTCGCACACGATCATGCGGTCAAGGGCATCCTTGACGCCTGTCACCCCGAGCTCCTCGCAGTTTGCTACGTATCGCTCGTAGTCGGTTAGTCGTTCATCTGCGTTTGCGTGCTGGTTTACATAGAACGCAGGGACATACTCTTCTTCATCAGTTAAGAAGACATCGCATATGCTCAGGGCGGAAGTGCCCGTGCCCTCGAGCGAGTAAGGCACATAATCACAGGTGTTTAGGATGCGACGGTGGAGCGTGGTCGCCACCAGCTCGTTATAAGGTTCCTGGTTCAGGTGCGCTCCTGCCTTATGCAGAATTCGACGCCCGCCCTCGCATGTCCAGTACTTTTGAAGATTGCCGTCCGAGGTGTTGTCGGGCTTTGCGGCGGCTGCTTTACCCTCTGGGGCGAAGGGTGCAATGGTTAGCGAGACGTCATCAAAGGCATTATTGAAGAAGTTGATATCCTCCCAGGTGAGACCGGAACCTTGGGGCCTAATCCAATACTGGTCGGATAAGGAGAGGCCGAGATTTCGCTGTACGAGTTCATCGGGAACATCGACTGCGGCTTCTGCAAGCAGGGAGGCTAGCCCAATGCGTGCGAGCGGGATACCGCGGCCGCGCCACCAGATGCGGAAGGAGTCGAGCGATATGGGGCTATTAGGGCCAAATTCTCCAATAGGGGCGTGGGCGTAATCGATGTCGGCGCCGATGTGGGTAAAGTCTTTTCGTGATGTGCTGTAGACCAGCTGAGCGACTTCGTGCGTGCGGTTCATGAGGGTGAACGCGATCTCGCTCTTACCGTGGCCGCGGCGGGGACGTCCCCCCGTTTTGGTCACGGAGCGGAGCCGCGTGTCGACGCTGTCTTTGTCGATGAGCCATACACCAGAAGCCTTGCGGGCGGTCAGCGCGCCGTTCTTAATGAGCTCCTGCACCCTGCGCGGGGTGATGCCGAGCAGCTCGGCGGCTTCCTTGGTAGTAAGCATCGCGAAACCCTTCGTTAGAACGAATAGTTTTATATATAGCAATTGTAATTAAAACTATTCGTTTCGGCGAATGGTTTTAAGATTGAGGGCGAACCGACAGAAATGAACGGGCCTGGTACCTGTTGTTGCTGGATTTTGCATATTTGTATAACGCCGTGTGGCCTGTTGCGCCCCGTCCGCAATTCCTTTATTCTTAATTGGCTTCGCGCGAAAGCGCCAAGTGTGCCAGTGTGGCGCAACGGTAGCGCAACTGATTTGTAATCAGTGGGTTGCAGGTTCGATTCCTGTCACTGGCTCCATGAGAGTTTCGGGCTCTGTTCCCTTGTGGGACAGGGCCCGTTTCTATTTATGTCTATAAGTCAGCGGGTGTGGCGCCAAACAAGCTTCAGGTTTGTCTCGATCTGTAACACGAAGAGGCTGAAAACCGTTCTAGTTGTTACAGAATGAGACGTAAGCTGAGGGAGATGCGTAATATCTCGATCTGTGACAGATAGGGGAGAAAATATTCTCTAAATGTTAGAGATTGAGACAAAGGGCGGACCGGTCCCAGTCCTCCTGATCGAGCGTGGATTATCCACGCTCGATTTCAAACGGGAGAAAATCCACGCTCGAATCTGCCACGGAGCCCCGATCTCGACCTATATATAGGTGCAAATAGGCTGTTATCGAAGTTCGATTCTGAAGGTGTACTCCACTACACCAAAGTGTTACCTTGGGAAACGCCATCTCTGTATCCTAAACCACCGTCCTTCATATCCAAACTCAACAAAACCGCAGGTCACGGCTATATAGATACGCCCGGCACCGTGTATCTAGAGGTTTTCGTTGACAGCCCCCAAGGTTGCATCGTATTATCTTTTTCGTTCGCGGGGGCGGCGGTCCAAAAGACCAAAGGACCTGCGGATACTTGAACGATTGGGAGTTTGCCCGAGTGGTTAATGGGGACGGGCTGTAAACCCGTTGGCTCTGCCTACATAGGTTCGAATCCTATAGCTCCCACCCGTCAAGTGCCTGTATAGCTCAGTCGGTAGAGCACTTCGTTGGTAACGAAGAGGTCACCAGTTCAAGTCTGGTTGCAGGCTCCATCCGGCGGTGTAGCTCAGTTGGTTAGAGCACACGGTTCATACCCGTGGCGTCACTGGTTCGAATCCAGTCACCGCTACCATAGGTAACACGGTGGCTTCTCAATAGTATGTTGAGAGGCCACTATGGTATAAAGGCAAAGTCCCGTCCGGGGACGACCTGTTAAGAGGAGGGCTTTATGGCCAAAGAGAAGTTTGAGCGCACTAAGCCGCATGTTAACATCGGCACCATTGGTCACGTCGACCACGGCAAGACCACGCTGACCGCCGCCATCACCAAGGTTCTCTCCGAGACCGAGGGCTGCAAGGCTGACTTCACTGCGTTCGAGAACATCGACAAGGCTCCAGAGGAGCGCGAGCGCGGCATTACGATCTCCGTCTCCCACGTCGAGTACGAGACTGCTGCCCGTCACTACGCTCACGTTGACTGCCCGGGCCACGCTGACTACGTCAAGAACATGATCTCCGGTGCTGCTCAGATGGACGGCGCTATTCTGGTTATCGCCGCTACCGACGGCCCCATGGCTCAGACCCGCGAGCACATCCTGCTCGCCCGTCAGGTCGGCGTTCCTTACATCGTCGTCTTCCTGAACAAGTGCGACATGGTCGACGATGACGAGCTCATCGACCTCGTCGAGATGGAGACCCGTGAGCTCCTCTCCGAGTACGATTTCCCCGGCGACGACATCCCCGTCATCCGTGGTTCCGCTCTGGGCGCTCTCGAGGGCGACGCCAAGTGGATGGACGCTATCCGCGAGCTCATGAAGGCCGTCGACGAGTACATCCCGACGCCTGCTCGTAACAACGACCTCCCCTTCCTGATGGCCGTTGAAGATGTTATGACCATCTCCGGCCGTGGTACCGTTGCTACCGGCCGTGTCGAGCGCGGTGAGCTCAAGCTCAACGAGCCCGTCGAGATTGTCGGCATCAAGGATACCCAGAACACCGTCGTTACCGGTATCGAGATGTTCCGTAAGTCCATGGACTTCTGCGAGGCTGGCGACAACGTCGGTCTGCTGCTCCGCGGCATCAAGCGTGAGGATATCGAGCGCGGCCAGGTTCTCTGCAAGCCCGGTTCGGTTACCCCGCACACCAAGTTCACCGGTGAGATCTACGTTCTGACCAAGGAGGAGGGCGGCCGTCACACCCCGTTCTTCGATGGTTATCGTCCTCAGTTCTACTTCCGTACCACCGACGTTACCGGTACGGTCAAGCTCCCCGAGGGCACCGAGATGGCTATGCCTGGTGACCACATCACCATCGAGGGCGACCTCATCCACCCGATCGCCATGGAGGAGGGCCTGCGCTTCGCTATCCGCGAGGGTGGTCACACCGTCGGTTCGGGCATCGTCTCCACGATCATTGAGTAAATTAGCTCTTTGATATAGCTGACTTAGAGAACCCGGCACTTATATGGGTGCCGGGTTCTTTTCTGCAATGGATATTGAGCCGTTGCTGGTGTCGAGAGGATCGATAATGGTCCTGGATGCACCGTCGATTAGCTCTCGATGGCTTCATTGATGTGTTCCAAATATGAATGGATCCACCGAGAACCAATTGACTCGAGGTTTTCATTGACAGCACTTACGTGGAGCTGATAAAGTAACAACTCGTGCCCGTACGGGGCGGAAATGAAAGGTTCAGGATACATGCGTACTCTAGTTACTCTTGCGTGCACTGAGTGCAAGCGCCGCAACTATACGACCACCAAGAACAAGTCGACCATGCCTGATCGTATGGAGATCAAGAAGTATTGCCCCTGGTGCCGTCACCACACGCTGCACAAAGAGACTCGCTAGTCTCTAGTCACATACGCCAGTAGTTCAATTGGTAGAGCATCGGTCTCCAAAACCGAGTGTTGAGGGTTCGAGTCCTTCCTGGCGTGCCAGTCATTATTCCGTAAGCTCCCAATTGGGGGCTTACGGTTTACTCATGTATAAGCGCATTGCGCGGAGGTAACCCAAATGGCCAACAAGAAGAACAAGAAGAAGGCACAGCAGCCGGCACCTGCCAACAGCGCTGCCGCCAACTCCAAGGTTGAGGCCAAGAAGGCCGTTGCCAAGAAGAACGAGAAGGCTGCGAAGTCCAAGAAGAACGAGAAGCCTGGTTTCTTCGCCCGCACCAAGAAGTATTTCGCTTCGGTCAAGTCCGAGATGAAGCGTGTCACGTGGCCCGATAAGAAGGAGCTCGTGAACTACTCGGTTGTCGTTTGCGCTTCTCTGATCGTCGTCGGCGTCGTCATCGCTCTGCTCGATGCTGGCTTTGGCGAGGCTCTTGCTCTGTTCTCTGGATTGAGGGGCTAAACCATGTCTAAGCGTTGGTACGTCGTTCACACTTACTCTGGATACGAGAACCGCGTTAAGTCCGATCTCGAGCATCGCATCGAGACTATGGGCATGCAGGACCGTATCTTTGATATCGAGATTCCTATGGAGCGCGTCACCGAGATTAAAGAGGGTGGCAAGCGCGAGACCAAGGATTCCAAGATTTTCCCGGGTTATGTCTTGGTTCGCATGGAGATGGATGACGATGCTTGGACGTGTGTTCGCAACACGCCTGGCGTCACCGGTTTCCTGGGCGGCAATGGCAAGCCCGCTCCGCTTTCCCGCGACGAGTACAATAAGATGACTCGTCGTCCCGGTAAGGGCGATTCGCCCAAGCGCACCTCGGTTGATATTCAGGTCGGCACGTCCGTCCGCGTCACCGATGGCCCGCTTACCGACTTTGATGGCAAGGTCTCCGAAGTTAACACCGAGGCTGGCAAGCTCAAGGTCACGCTGATGATCTTTGGACGCGAGACGCCGGTCGAGCTCGACTTTAACCAGGTCGCTGTCATCGCTTAAGTTTTCGTCCGTTCGCGCGAGCGTGCTTCTTCTGTGACTGCTCATCTCAGGAGTGCTTCTAACACGTGCGTGCTTACGATATAGCAAGTACTTCACACTCGTGATTCGAAAGGAATGACCATGGCTGAGAAGAAGGTTGCCAACGTCATTAAGCTCCAGATTCCTGCTGGTGCAGCTAACCCCGCTCCTCCCGTCGGCCCCGCCCTGGGCGCTGCTGGCGTGAACATCATGCAGTTCTGCCAGGCCTTTAACGCCGAGACGCAGGACAAGAAGGGCGACATCATCCCCGTTGAGATCTCTGTCTACGAGGATAAGTCCTTCTCCTTCATCACCAAGACCCCGCCGGCGGCTCACCTCATCAAGAAGGAGCTGAACCTCAAGTCTGGTTCCGCTAAGCCCCAGGCCGACAAGGTTGGTCAGCTCTCCCAGGAGCAGCTCACCAAGATCGCCGAGATCAAGATGCCGGACCTCAATGCCAACGACATTGACGCCGCCAAGAAGATCATCGCCGGTACCGCCCGTTCCATGGGCGTCACCATCGCTGAGTAGCGATTTCTTATGGTAACGACGGGTGCTCCGACCGGGGCGCCCGTTAAATGTGTGCAATAGGGCACACGATACGATGTGGGAGGGCTTACGCCCGTTTAACCACAGGAGGTAATGCACATGGCTAAGCATGGTAAGAGCTATAACGCCGCTGCCGAGAAGATCGACCGCGCCACGCTCTACACCCCCCTTCAGGCTGCCAAGCTCATCAAGGAGCTCGACACCGCCAAGTTCGACGAGACCGTCGAGGCCCACTTCCGTCTGGGCATCGATACTCGTAAGGCTGACCAGAACATCCGTGGTTCCATCTCCCTGCCCCACGGCACCGGCAAGACCGTTCGTGTTGCCGTCTTCGCCGAGGGCGAGAAGGCCCGCGAGGCCGAGGCTGCCGGCGCCGACATCATCGGTTCCGACGAGCTCGTCGCCCAGATTCAGAAGGGCGAGATCAACTTCGACGCCGCTATCGCTACGCCGAACATGATGGCCAAGGTTGGCCGCATCGGTAAGATCCTTGGTCCCCGTGGCCTCATGCCGAACCCCAAGCTCGGCACCGTGACCATGGACGTCGCCAAGATGGTCTCCGAGCTCAAGGCCGGCCGCGTTGAGTATCGTGCCGACCGCTACGGCATCTGCCACGTGCCCCTGGGCAAGAAGTCCTTCTCCGAGCAGCAGCTCGTCGAGAACTACGCTGCCCTGTACACCGAGATCCTGCGCGTCAAGCCCTCTTCTGCTAAGGGCAAGTACGTCAAGTCCATCTCCGTGTCTTCCACCATGGGCCCTGGCGTCAAGGTCGATCCCGCTGTCCAGCGTGACTTCCTGGCTGAGTAACTGCTAGTTACTGCCTGAGCAAAGCAAGCATTGCTAAAGAAACCCGGTTCCGCCTCGTGTGGGACCGGGTTTCTTGCTATCGCGTGCCAAAACCACCTCAAAGGGGTCAGCGTCCCCTTTGAGGTGGTTACCAGGGTGTTCTGGCTGTTGAGGACTCGATAGCATCGTGGCGTTTGAGCTCGCGGCGCATGGTTTGCGAGTTGAGCCAGGCTGCCTGCCAGCCACGGATGGGGTAGCGCGTCTGGTCGAGCTCAAACTGCGTATAGCCGCAGGCGTTGATGATCGTCGTTCCACACACATGCTGCCGCTCGCGCTGAAAATCGTAACCGTAGCTTTGGTGTACATGCCCATGCACCATGTAGTCGGCTCCCCAGGACTCAAGCGCCGTGTTAAAGCACTCAAACCCTCGATGCGGTAGATCGTCCAGATCACCCATACCTGCGGCGGGCGCATGGGTAAGCAGAATGTCGCACCCGCCGACCACCCTAACCTTACGCGACAGCTTACGCATACGCTTGGACATCTCGCGTTCGGTGTACATGTTGGCGCCGTCGCGATAACGCATGGACCCGCCAAGGCCCGCAATGCGAATCCCTCGGTACGTGTACACGCTGTCTTCTACGCAGATACATCCGCCCGGTGCATGACGCGCGTAGCGGTCATCGTGGTTGCCACGCACGTAGAGGAGCGGCTTGTTGATGACGGTGACCAAAAACTCAAGATAGTCCGGGTCCAGATCGCCGGCGGACAAAATCAGGTCGACTCCCTCAAAGCGTTCCTTGCGAAAGCACTCCCAAAGGCATCGTTCTTCGGTATCGGCTATGGCAAGGATTTTCATAGGGCAGGGACTTTCGGCTCATCGTCGAGCTGCGGAATGGTGCCTACCACGTTGTCCGCCAGCCAATTCATCTCGACAATCTGCGTGCTCGGCAGCGGAGGGAAGCCTTCGATCTGTACCACGCCGTTCTGGCTGTGGAGCTCGCCGCCAAAGGGGTTGATGGATCCCTCGACAATGCCGTTGCGGAGCAACTGCACGAGTTTGCGCGTTTGGTAGGGTAGGCCCGGAGCGTAACGGATGTCGATAACGCCGGAGCTCATGCCATACCAGTAGTTGACGGCGCGCACTTGGTTGTCGTCGCTGGTCTCGTCCCATGTGCCGTGCAGAAGGCTTTTCACGATAAGCTCGTAGTAGCGCCCCCAGTTCCAAACGGGCATGGCGATGCCGGTAACCTTGCCATCGACCAAGCGGTGAAGCCCGTAGGCGGTGGGATCTTCCAGCGACTTTGACATATCGGCGCCGGTCATGACGCTCACGCCTTCGCGGCACATGGCCTCGGCGAGACCTCCAGCGGGCACATCACCCCAGGTCAGGATAATTTGCGCGCGCGGGTCGAGCAGCGAGGCGCCAATCGCAAAGGCGTTGATCTCGCTGAGTGCGCCCGAGGCGAAGACCGACGCGTGGTAGCCAATGCGGTGGTTGTCCGCCATGCTGGCCGCAAGGGCGCCCAGCAGAAACTTGGCCTCGTACATCTTGCCAAAGTACGAACGGACGCTTTGATGGGGAAGGCCGATAGAGCAGTTGAGGAACCGAACCAGGGGATACTCAACGGCAGCCCTGAGCGTGTATTCCATCAGGCGGTGCGAGGTCGAGAAGATGACGTTTGCTCCATGTTTGACGGCCGTTTCCACGGCGGCGTAGAACACATCCGGATCGTGACAGTCCTCGAACGCCTCGGTGCGCACGATACCGCCAAAATGCTCATCGAGATACTGACGCCCTTGGTCGTGCAGGCTGTCCCAGCTCGACGTCGCACAGGGGAACTCATGGATAAAGGCGATGCGCAGGGGGTTGGCCGTCGAGTAGACGGTCTTGCCCATAAAGAAGTTGAGCACGCCAGCGGTGGACTTGGCGGGCGTTTCTTCCTCGTCGACGCTCGGTGCTTCGACAAGATCGACCTTGTCCTCGTCATTTTTGCCGGCAATGACCAGCTCGCGCCAAATCTTGCACAGGCGGTTTACGACGATATCCGTCGGCGTATCCAGCAGGCGGTCCTGGTTGTACACATTGAGGTACACGAGCATGGCGTCGGCAGGCGTAATGTCCAGGTGGTCGCCGCCTGCGCGAAGGTAGGCGCGCTTAAAGAGCAGGAAGGTGTGGCGCAGGTAGTCGACCTTTTTCTGCGGCCATTTTTCGATAAGGTTCTGACCGAGCATCTTGGCGAGCGTCTCGTAGCTTCCCTCACGCGAGAAGTCGATCTCGTATAGGGGGCAGACGCGCCAAAACGCGCAGAACTCGCCGTACAGGCGGCTTTCGACGGAATCCCATGTGCCGGGGTAGAGACGGGTGACCTTGGCCGAAACCGTCGGGGCGTCTAGGAATTTGAGGACACTGACGCGTTTGTTGCCTTCTTGGACATAGAACCGATGCATGAACTCGGTGACGATGACGGGGTCGCGATAGCCCTCGGTCACCTGGATGTCGTAGAGGTTGGACCACTTGCGGGCGAACTCGGTGCTGAACGGAAGCATGGGCATAAAGTTACACGAAAAGGCGGACTGACGGCCCTTGGTGACCGTGCCGACGACCATTTCGAGCGGAATATCCCGCAGGCCGACATTCTCTCGCTGACCTAAGGGGAGCTGAGCAACCAAGCTATCGAGGTCCGTAAGGTATGGATGCTCGCTTTGGCTAATGGCGCGTCGACGTCCTTGCTCGCCGCGCTTGCGTGCTTGACGATAGGCCTCTTCCATAATGTTGCTCCCTTAGTCGTTTAAACAACTATATGAACCATGGTACCACGAATGAAAACCACTACAAAGATGCCTGACCCCTTTGCGGTGGTTTAGGCGATGATGGGGGCGATGGCGCGGATGCAGGCGTCGGCAGCGGTGAAAGTGGTGCTGTCGTCGCTGACGATAAAGATGATCTTTCCTTTGATGCCAAAGTCGCCGATTTCGCTAAAGAGCACGTAGGGCTCTTTGTCAAAGCCCGAGATGGGCGAGACGGCCGTTTTGGTTGCGCTCGTGAGCTCGTCTGCCAGCGCGTCAAGGGAAGCCCACTTAGACGTGTCCTTTACGGCAACGGGCACGGCCACGCGTCCAAAGGGCATCAAATGCACGAGCGTGTTCTTGGAGATGTTGGAGTTGGGCACAATGATGGTCTGTCCACAGGCATCCTCAATCGTTGTATGGCGCCAAGTGATGTCTTGGACCACGCCGGATACGCCGCCGACCTCGATATTGTCGCCGGGTTTGATGATGCCCATAAAGGTCACTTGCATGCCGCCGATAAGGTTTGACAGCGTGTCCTGAAAGCCGAGCGAGATGGCGATGCCGCCGACGCCAAGAGCGGCGACGAGCGCGTTTGCGTTAATGCCAAAGCAGTTGTCGAGGATAAAGCTGCCGCCGATCATCCAAATGACGGCGCGCGCGATGTTGATGAAGATACTCGATGCCGGAAGCGGGTTATCGTCTCGGTTAAGCAGATGGTTCAGGGTCTTGGATACGACCTTGGCGGCGACGGCGGTGCTTATCGCCAAGATAACGGCCCAGATGATGTTGTGGACCCACCGTTGCTCAAAGAAATGAAGAATCGGCTCAAACAATTCCATGTAGGGAAAACCTCCTAATGATCGTCCAACCATGATACCCACCAAGAAGCCCGTCCGATCAAATTCGGACGGGCTTCTGTGCTCGATATAAGGTTTACGCGGCGGGGCTGCAAGGCCCGGCGGTGTAGCTTAGCGTCGACGCTTCCAGATAATGCCGAGGATGATGACGATGATGCCGCCGATAAGGCACGCGCCAACTACTGCCAGCGTGCGGTCTCCCGTTGCGGCGAGCTTACCGGTCGTCTTCTTGGTGATGACCTTCGTGGTCGTCGTGTCCGTCTTAGGCGAGGGCTTAGGCGTCGGGGCCGGTGTGGGCGTGGGGTCCACGGCTGCGGAGCCAAAGCTGATGGTGCCGGCGAGCCCGGCCATCTTGCTCTCCCAGCCGTTCTGCTCAATCAGCGCCCTCAGCGCCGCCTCGCACGTGCCCCACTCGGTGTACTTGGTGGCGTGTGCAAAGGTGGGAAAGTCGGTCGTGTTGGTAATGATGTAGTTGTTGGTGGCGACGGTATAGGTCTTGGCGGGGTCGAGCGTGCTGCCGTCTTTGGTGAGTGTGGCACTCACAATGCGCTTGCCTTCGGGCTGCGTCCAATCAATCGTCACGTTGATGCCGCCAAAGGAGAGAACGCTGCCAGAGTCATCGCGCCATTTGTACTTGTCTTGCGCCTCCTGCTCGGTGTGACCGGCCGCCACATAAGCCTGCTAAAGCTCGTAGCTGTCGTTACAATCGTCGCTGATTTGTAGCGAGTGCTCGAGTGCTGCGAGGAAGTCCGCGCCGGTCATGGTCCAGGTCTCAACGGTGTTGCCGTAGGGCGAGATGGCGATGACGTTGCCGGCGGTCACGTTGCCCGCCGCGATGCCGCCGCGGATGCCGCCAGCGTTTTCGATAGCGAGGTCCGCGCCCGTCAGGGCAAGATAGGAGCCGCAAATCACGTGGCCGATGGTCTGGGCCTTGGTGGTGTCGCCCTCCTTGCTGGGGCGGAAATCGGTGGTGCGCACCATTTCCCAGCCATGCGTGCCTGCGGCGTCCTCGCCGTAGAAATAGTTGGTGGTGGATGTGCCGAGCACCTTGTTCGATTCGTTTTCAAAGTCCTCGTCGAGCGGCTTGATTTTGTTGCGGACGGCTTCAAGGCGGCTCTGGTAGTCGGAGCCCTTGTCGGGGTCCGCCAAAAGGTCGTTGACGTTCTTGGCGGTGTAGAGCTTCTCGTCGCTGCCGTCTGCAGGGACCGTGACCGTGTCATCGTCGGTCGACTCGGTGCCATTGGTGTCGTACTTGTACGGAATGGAAAGCAGCCCCACCTCGGCAAAGGCACTGCCTGCCTCGACAACGTGGATCGTCTTGCCGTCGGCTCCCGTCACCTTCTCGTTAAGGTTGATGTGCTCGTGGCCTGCGATAAGGGCATCGACGCCACGGAGTCGCGTGGCAAAGGTCTTGGCATCGAGCGTGTGCGCGATACACACAACAACATCGCAGCCCTCCTTGCGCAGCTGCTCTGCCTCGGCATTGATGGCGTTCGCGGCACTCGAGAACGACGTGCCCGCGACCAGGTCCGCGCGCAGCGAGGATCCCAGCGACTCATCCATGGCGCCCACGACGCCGACCTTGATTTTGTAGTCGAATGTGGAGTAATCCTCGCTATCCTCCCAGGTGCGATCGAGCGTCTTCGTGATGCTCGAGCTCCATACGCCGCTCGTAGACTTCGCGTTCGCGCAGAGCATGGCGAAGGGCGTGCTGGTGGTGCTGTAGCCGGTCATGGTGCGGAGTTTGTCCGCGCCGTAGCTCCAGTCGTGGTTGCCTGGCGTGGTCGCGTCGTAGCCGTCGGCGTAGAAGGTGTCCATGAGCTCGGCGATGCTCTTGCCCTCGCTCATGGTGGCGAAGGACTGTCCGTGGAAGGTGTCGCCCGCATCGAGCAAAAGATCGGGGGCGTTGCCCTGGGCGCTATAGAGAACCGCCAGTCCGTCAAAGCCCACAGTGCCAGTGCCCTTGCTTTCGTTGTAGCTGTACTTGTAGCTGCCGTGGATGTCGTTGGTGTGCATGACGGTCACAGAGCCGTCAATAGCGGCGGGCAGGTTCCCCGCGAAAGCGAGGCTTGGGATGCCTGCGAGCGCGCCGGCAAACAACGCGGCGGCTAACGCAAGGCGGGGGAGTCTTTTCATGGCAGTTTCCTTAGTCCTTAGCCAGAATGTCTGGTTGAATATCGGATTATCGACATAATATGCGAAAACCGCCGCAAGGGCGTCTGTCCCTTTGCGGCGGTTTTGACGTTTGCGCAGATAAAACCTACCAAAATAAACCTGTCCCTTTTTGGCAGGTTTTAGCTCAGCAGCATGCGGTCGTTGGCGAGCTCGCCGCCCGAGACCTCCTCGAACTTCTGCAGCAGGTCGGCTACGGTGAGCGACTTCTTCTCATTGCCCGCCACGTCGTAGATCACGTGGCCTTCGTGCATCATGATCAGACGGTTGCCCAGACGGATGGCGTCGTTCATGTTGTGCGTGACCATGAGCGTGGTCAGGTGGTTCTCGTCGACGATCTCCTCGGTCAGGTTAAGCACCTTAGAGGCCGTCTTGGGGTCGAGGGCCGCGGTGTGCTCGTCGAGCAGCAGCAGGCGCGGCCTGGTGAGCGTGGCCATCAGCAGGGTGAGTGCCTGGCGCTGGCCACCCGAGAGCAGGCCGACCTTGGCGTTGAGACGCGTGTCCAGACCAAGGTCCAGGCGCTTGAGCAGCTCGACGTACTCATCTTTCTCGGCCTTGGTGACGCCCCACGAAAGGCCGCGACGCTGGCCGCGACGCTTGGCGAGGGCCAGGTTCTCGGCGATCTGCATGTCGGCAGCGGTACCGCGCATGGGGTCCTGAAACACGCGGCCTAGGTACTTGGCGCGCTGCGACTCGCTCAGGCGCGAGATGTCGGTGCCGTCGAGCTCAATAACGCCCGAATCGAGCGGGTACACGCCGGCGATCATGTTGAGCAGCGTGGACTTGCCGGCGCCGTTGCCGCCGATCACGGTTACAAAGTCGCCGTCATTTAGGGTGAGGTCGACGCCGGTGAGCGCGCGCTTCTCGGTGACGGTGCCCTTGTTAAAGGTCTTCTTGACGTGCGAGAGCTTAAGCATCTGCCTCATCCCCCTTCGTGTAGGAGCTGCGGAGCTTATAGCGCTCCCAAACCACGGGCACGCACAGGGCCACAGCGACAATCACGGCGGAGAGCAGCTTCATGTCGTTGGCGTCCATGCCCAACTGCAGCACGATGGCGCGGATAAGGAAGTACACCACGGAGCCAAAGACGGCGGAGGCAAGACGGACGCTAAACTGCGTGAGGCCGCCGGGAAGCAGACGGCCGAGCACCTCGCCGATAACAATGGCGGCAAGACCGATAACGATGGCACCGGTGCCCATACCAATGTCGGCATACTTTTGGCTCTGGCAGATGAGCGCGCCCGAAAGGCCGATGAGGGCGTTGGAGAGCACGAGGGCGATCATCTTGGTGGAGTTGGTGTTGACGCCCAGAGCGCGGATCATGTACTCGTTGTTGCCGGTGGCTCGCAGCGCCGAGCCGATCTCGGTGCCAAAGAACCAATACAGGATGGCAACGATAGCCACGGCGAGCAGGATGCCCAAGATGATGGCAACGGTGGACTGCGGCAGACCGGTCATATTGCTGACGGCCGAGAACACGGTGCCTTTGGCAAGAATGGGCGTATTGGACTTGCCCATGATGCGCAGGTTGATGGACCACAGGCTGATCTGGGTGAGGATTCCGGCGAGGATCGCAGGAATCTCAAAGACGGTGGTCAAAATGCCCGTGACGGCGCCCGCGATGGCGCCGGCGCACATACCGGCCAGCACGGCGAACAGCGGGTCGACGTTGTTATTGACGATGAGCACAGCGCAGACGCAGCCGCCGAGGGCAAAGCTGCCGTCGCAGGTCATATCGGGAATGTCGAGCAGGCGGAACGTGATAAACACGCCAAGCACCATAATGCCCCAGAGGACGCCCTGCGAAACGGCGCCCTGCAATGCAATGAGCATGCTTCATACCTCCTAGGATAGGGTGGACACGTGATTCACCATAATAGCGGTAACAATGCATAGAAGAGCTTAGGACAGACGTTTTGTTTTACCTGAAACAAGCAGGGCGGACGCCGGTCTACAGCGCCCGCCCCTGTGGCTCAGATATTGAATAACGCGGCTAAAGCGCGAGCACGGGCTCTAGACGCATGCCGCGTATGGCATTACGCGTCCAGGGCGGAAAGGTCGATGCCCAGGGCCTCGGCCATTTCGTCGTTCTTGACGACGACCAGGTCCTTGCTCGAGAGGTGCTTGATCGGCATGTCTTCGGGCTTGGCCTCGCCCTTCAGGATCTTAACGGCCATCTCGCCCGCGGCGTAGCCCAGGTCCTCATAGTTGATGGAGAGGGTGAACAGGCCGCCGGCCATGCACATGCCCTCCTCGCCAGTCACGAAGGGAAGCTTGTTCTCCTTGCAGATCTGGCCGACCTGCGAGGCGCCCGCGGCGATGGTGTTGTCGGTGGGGGAGTACAGCGCGTCGACCTTGCCCACGGCAGACTCGACGACGGACTGGATCTCGTTGGAGCTCGAGACGGTGAAATCGGTGTACTCCAGGCCCAGCTTGTCGAGCTCTTTCTTGGCGGCCTTGATCTGGACGTCGGAGTTGGACTCGGCGGTGCAGTAGAGCAGGCCGACCTTTTTAACGTCGGGCAGGACCTTCTGCATCATCTCGAGCTGCTCGGCGACCGGGGTGAGGTCGGAAGCGCCCGTGACGTTGGTGCCGGGCTTGTCGTTGTCCTGGACCAGGCCGGAGGCGGCGTAGTCGGTGA
>CALHJX010000231.1:0-1315 GCA_938033385.1 uncultured Collinsella sp.
CCTGGGGCGTGTGGGGCGCCTGGCTTCCAAGGCGCGGCGTCCAGGCGACGATTCGACCCGTCCCATGGCACGCCGGCAACGGGAAGCATATGCGTGGTGGTGCAGAGGAGCACGCGGCCGCCAGCGCGCATGAGCTCAAGACCCAGCGTTTTGAGCAACGTCGACTTGCCGCCGCTGCCGATAATCGCGGTAATGCCCGGCTCGATCCTGAGCGCCGAGGCAAGATTGCCGCCAACCGTTTCCATCTGTTCACCGCCGTATAATACTGTGATAATAAATAATCATCAGAGTAGCGGTCGAACCGCTTTTGCTCTGCTCAAACCGTAGCACAGGGAGGTGCCCCGGGAATGCTCGTTTATGTTCGCGGCGCCGGCGATATCGCCACGGGTGTCGCCGCTCGCTTGGTGCGCGCCGGCGTGTCGGTCGTTATGGCCGATATCGCGGTTCCCACGTGCATCCGCCGCACAATCAGTTTTTGCGAGGCCATTCGCTTGGGCGAGGTCGAGGTCGAGGGCATTCGCGCCCGCTTGGCGCAGACGCCGGCTGAGGCGCTCGAGATTACCCAAGCGGGGGATGTCGCCGTGGTGGTGGACCCTCAGGCCAAGATGCTCGATGAGCTTAAACCCGCGGCTGTGGTCGACGCGATTCTGGCCAAGCGCAACCTGGGTACCACGCGCGACATGGCGCCTGCCGTTATTGCCGTGGGACCGGGCTTCACCGCGCCGGTTGACTGCGACGCCGTGGTCGAAACCATGCGCGGGCATTTCCTGGGCCGTGTCATTACCCAAGGTTCGCCCCAGCCCAACACGGGCGTGCCGGGTATTATCGCTGGCTATGGCAAAGAGCGTGTTATCCACAGCCCCGCCGCCGGCGTGTTTCGGTCCGACCGCGCAATCGGCGACATCGTGCGCGCCGGAGACGTGATTGGCTACGCGGGCGATACGCCCATGTACACGCAGATCGATGGCTGCCTTCGCGGGCTTTTGGCGAACGGCGTGCAGGTGACTGAGGGCTTTAAATGCGCCGATGTCGACCCGCGCGGCGATGCCAGCTATATCAACTACATTTCGGACAAGGCGACGTCGGTCGGCGGCGGCGTGCTCGAGGCACTCGCTATGCTCACCGATATCTTTAGAGGATAGAAGGCGGCAATGGAAAAGCTCGATGTTGTGAATGCGGCGCTTGCCGCCCTGCGTGCTGACGAGACGTGCGAGCTGGTGGTCGTGGCCGGCACGGCGGGGTCGTCACCGCGCGGTGTGGGCGCATGGATGGCCGTCTTTGCCGATGGCAGACAGGCGGGCACTATCGGCGGCGG
>CALHJX010000232.1:0-1137 GCA_938033385.1 uncultured Collinsella sp.
AGCCGACGTTCGAGACGTGGGCCTCGACGGATACGGCATTTGCAATCTGTTCTTGAGAGGTGGCTCCATCCACTTCAAGTGAGATTTTTAGTGCCTCAAGATTCAAGCCCCTACCCGTGGTTCCGGCAACCTTACCCGAACCAACCGGATCCATCCAGCCAATATTCTGCACATGGGCAGAAACACTAACGTTTTTGACGGTGAGCTGATCGTTGGAGGCAGAATCAGCGGCAGCGGCTTCGTTAGTCTCCCCCGATAAGACCTGCTGCGCGTCTTGAGGCTCGCTATCTACGGAGCCAGCATCCGATTCTTGCCCCTCAGAGATAGGCTCAACTTGATTGGAAGTAGAGCCTTCAAGATGAAAGCTGTTTGAATCATCAGATCCGTCAATTGAATAATCGGCATATGCAGCAGTCACGGCCCATGATTGACTCATGAATAACGCGATAACCACAAGTATAGAAACGGACACATCTAAGAGACGCTTCACGATTCCACCTTCCTTCGACTTCAACGGCGTCTATTTAATGACGACCGCCTGAGCTCCTCGTTGCGAGTATAGCGAAGCAATGCGCTGAGCTGAGTTAGAGACATAGCCAGCGAGTGAATCGGCAATGTAAACGGTACCTAGGAAGCGATTAAAGCCTCTTAAAACAACGGTGTGAGAGTTGGTATAGGTTCGATAAACCCTTCCACCGTAAGCCTGAGTCGCATAGCAACTTCCCAGGTTTTGCATACCTATCGTCGACCAAATAATAACGGGATGCCCGGCTTCCAAGTACGAATAAAGGTCATAGAAACCAGTACCAGTCACATCGTAGGCTCGCAAACTACTGCCACTACTAATCAAGAAAGAATTAGCGGTGTTGGTCAGTCCGGGAGCAGATATGCAGTTTCCATTCGAAGCGCTATGAGGATTGCCCCAAAACGCCGTAACAAAATCCCAACTGCTCTTAGGCATATACGCGTCTGCAATGACGGTTTTACCCAAACCAAATCCGTAATAGTTAAGCGCATTGGTCAATGCAACGGACTCGCAGCCAGTCGGAAGCTCAGGGTTCTGCATTGTACAAGGAACGTTGAGGACAACCGAATTCGGATGCAATGGGCGGTCCCTGTACGCGCCGTCCGTCGGGC
>CALHJX010000233.1:0-1112 GCA_938033385.1 uncultured Collinsella sp.
ACATCTCTGCGCGCTACCCGCGTGTAAGCCTTGAAAACGGTATTTGGGGCTGTTTTGGCTGTTACTAAAAAGGTAACAGTACTCATATTTGCCCTTTTTTGCCCACGGGGCCTGGAAGGGGCTGTCAATCAGGTCACAGGGGAAGCGGTTCGAGGGCCGCAGAACAAAAAACGGGGGCGCAGGTTGCCCTGCGCCCCCGTTTTCTGGGCATTGCGGTTGTTTGCCGTCGGTTGTTACGCCGCTTCGTCGAACTGCGAGTTGTACAGGTCGGCGTAGAAGCCGCCCTGGGCGAGCAGCTCGTCGTGCGTGCCCTTCTCGACGATGTCGCCGTCGCGGATTACTAGGATCACGTCGGCGTTGCGGATCGTGGACAGGCGGTGCGCGATAACAAAGCTGGTACGGCCTTGCATTAGCGCATCCATGGCACGTTGGATGAGCTCCTCGGTGCGAGTGTCAACGTTGGAGGTCGCCTCGTCCAGAATCAGCGCCGGGCGGTCGGCCAAAATGGCACGGGCGATGGTCACGAGCTGGCGCTGACCCTGCGACAGGTTGGTGCCCTCCTCGTTAATCATAAAGTCATAACCGCCGGCGAGCGTATGGATAAAGTGATCGCAGCGTGCGGCGCGTGCAGCGGCCTCGACCTCGGCATCGCTCGCGTCGGGGCGTCCGTAGCGGATGTTCTCACGGATGGTGCCGTTAAACAGCCAGGTATCCTGCAGCACCATGGCAAACTCGCCGCGCAGTGCCGCACGGTCCCAGTCGCGCACGTCGATGCCCTCGACGCGCAGCGAGCCGCCGTCAACATCGTAAAAGCGCTGAAGCAGCTTAATGAGCGTGGTCTTGCCGGCGCCGGTGGGGCCGACGATGGCGATGGTCTGGCCGGGCTGCGCCTCGCAGCTAAAGTCGTGGATGATGGTCTTGTCGGGCGTGTAGCCAAACTTGACATGGTCAAACTCCACGTGGCCGGGGCGCTTCTCGGGAATCTGCGCGTCGGTCTTTTGCTCCTCCTCGGGCGCGGCCAGGAACTCAAACACACGCTCGGAAGCGGCTGCTGAGGACTGAAGAAGGTTGGTGACCTGTGCGATCTGCTGGATCGGCTGGGTGAAGTTTCG
>CALHJX010000234.1:0-1640 GCA_938033385.1 uncultured Collinsella sp.
GTGCACCTGTGCCGCGAGTAGCGCACAAGCTGCCATAGCTGGCAAAAAGGGATAGGGCCGCGTGGCCCTATCCCTTTATTTATGCCGAGGGGCTTCCTATCGTGGCAGGCGAATCGTAAAGCGGCTGCCGACCCCTTCGACCGAGGTCACACCGATGACGCCGCCGTGGCTGTCGACGATCCACTTGGCGATCGCAAGCCCCAGACCCGAACCCTGTGCGCCGGCATCGCGCGCGTTGTCGGCACGGTAGAACCGCTCGAACGCGTGAGCTGCGGATTCCTGGTTCATGCCGATGCCCTCGTCCTCAACACTTATGTCGATCGTGCCCGCGCCCGCATCCGGCGTTATGCCAAATGTGACGGTCGTTCCCGCATCCGAGTACTTGGCGGCGTTTTGCACGATCACGCGCAGAGCCTGCTTCACGAGCGCCACGTCGACGGGCGCGTCGCAGCGCGGGTCGCTGGCAAGCAAGGTGTCAAAAGCCAGCCGATACGTGTGCTCGGCATCGATCATCTGTGACTCCTCGCATACCTCGCTGACCAGTGCAGCCAAGTTGGTATGCGCGCGCCGCAGGACCGTGCGCCCGGCATCGCCGCGCGCCAAAAACAGCAGCTGTTCTACGAGCTCTTGCATGTGCTCGCTTTCGGCCTTTAGGGACGCGATAGACTCCGCCAGCACGTCCGGGTCGTCTTTGCCCCAGCGGTCGAGCATGTTTACGTAGCCCTGAATCACCGCGATGGGCGTGCGCAGCTCGTGGCTCGCATCGTTGACAAAGCGCATCTGCTGCAGCTTGGCCTCTTGCATCTGACGCAGTAGGCGGTTGAGCGCGACCTCGATGCTTGCCAAGTCGGCGTCGCCGGTGGTGACGCTTGGTGAGTCGACGCTCGCGCGCTCGATGGCCTGCTCCAGCGTTTCCATTTTGCCGCCGGCGAGTTGCATGCGGCCGAGCTCATCCACGCGCAGTGCCAGATCGTTGAGCGGTGCCATGGTACGGCGCACGCGTCGGGCGCCGCCGAGCATGTTGAGCACGCCGATGACCTGCCAACCCGCAACGACTAGGCAGAGAGGCCACAGCGCGACGAGGTCCTGCGCGAGGGGAAAGCTCTTGGTGGTGCGCGCAAGCTCGATGGTATAGGTAAGCGTGGTCAGGTCCCAGCCGCGTGTGGGTGTCAGCGACATGCCGTGAACGGCGGCGCCGGGGATCCATCCTGCGGTAAACGCGCCATCGGGCAGCGTCTGGTTGTATCCATAGACGAGGATTGCCGCCGCAATCACCATCAGCAACAGATCGAGCCAGATATAGCTCATCAGACGGCGCCACATATAGCTCCAGTTGATGGCGCGGGCGATGGAAGTGACGCGCTTGGCCTCGGCGTTACGCACGGCAGACATAGCCCACCCCGCGCACGGTCTGGATGATGCGGGCACCGTCGGCGTCCTCGATCTTGGCGCGCAAATGTGCGATGTGCACATCGACGTTGTTGGTGTCGCCTACGTATTCGTAGCCCAGCGCCTCGTGCGCGATGCGCTCGCGCGTGAGCACGGTGCCGGCATGTGCCATAAGCAGGGCGAGGACATCGAACTCGCGGGCCGTGAGCGCGATGGGCGTGCCGCCGACCGTGACCTCGCGGCGGTCGGGG
>CALHJX010000235.1:0-9932 GCA_938033385.1 uncultured Collinsella sp.
AGCACCCGTTCTCCATCGAGGGTCGCGAGCAGAAGACCTGGATGCTCATGGACTATGGTTCGGTTGTCGTCCACGTCTTCACTCCCGAGGCGCGCGACTTCTACCGTCTCGAAAAGCTCTGGGGTGACGCTCCCCAGCTCCCCCTCAACCTCCTCTAGTAGCTCATTTGAGACGGGGTTTAGCTACCCTCACGCATATCGCCGGGCAGTTGCGGTTTTCCGCACCTGCCCGGCTTTCTTTTTGCCCAAAGGCGGTTAATCGTTGAAGCGGGATTGGCGGCCGAAGGATAGGGCGGTGTCGCCGAATTTGTCTCGGACGGCGTCGATGGCGACGGAGAGGTCGCGGCGGTCGCTGGATTGGGCTCCGCGGTCATCGATCTCGCAGAACAGGTCAGTCTGGATGCCGCCTTGGTGGTCGAAGTCGCTCATGCCGATGCCCGCTAAGCGAACATGCATGCCATCCTGCCAGATGTTGTCGAGCAGTTCGAGTGCAACCGCCACGAAGATGTTCTCATCGTCGGTCGGATGAGGCAGCCGGCGCTGTGCCGTACGCCCGCTGCCATACGAATACTTAAGCTTGAGCGTTACCGTGGCACCCGTCAGCCCCTGACGGCGCAGGCGGCGTCCCACTGACTCTCCCAACAGCGCAATCGCCGCCTCAATATCCCCACGCTCAGTTAAATCTTTCGCAAAGGTGCGTTCATTGCTGACCGACTTGACCTCGCGCTCTTCATCGAGACTCGTGACTTCAGAGATTTCGAGTCCCAGCGCACGCTGGCGCATGCGTTCGCCGTTGACGCCAAAAATAGAGGCCAGTGTGGACTCAGGCGCGCGCGAAAGCTCGCCGAGGGTGTAGATGCGCATGCGGCGCAGTCGCTCCTCGGCCGAGCGCCCGATGCCGCTCATGGCAGATACCGGCAGCGCGGCCAAAAAGCGCTGCTCGGTTCCGGGGCGCACAATCGTCAATCCAAACGGCTTGTCACGCTCGCTCGCGATCTTGGCAACCGTCTTGTTGCAGCCGACGCCAATGGAGCACGTCACTCCCAGCGCTGCCACGCGGTCGCTTATACGCCGCGCAACCAGCAGCGGGTCTTCGGGCGCAAAGCGACCCGGTGTGATATCGATAAAGGCCTCGTCGATGGATACGCGCTCAACGCGCGGGGTCTCGTCGGCGAGAATCGCCATGACCTGCGCACTGACCTCGCGGTAGCGATCAAAGTGTCCGTGCGTCCAAATGGCTTGCGGACACAGCCGCTGTGCTTCGGCCGAGGCCATGGCGGAGTGTACGCCAAAGCGACGGGCCTCGTAAGAACAGGTGGACACAACGCCGCGGGAATCGGCATCGCCACCCACGATGAGCGGCTTGCCTCGCCACTCAGGGTGGTCGAGCATCTCCACGCTCGCAAAAAACGCATCGAGGTCCATCAGGCCCACCGCCGGACCCGTCCAGGGAGGCGGCGTGACGCCCATGGCATCCTCATAACCGTATGTATGTTCGCGTCTTTCCATGTCACGAGTATACCGCGCAGCTCATGTGGGGTGCGTGTATGTGCTTGCAAATCCCGAATTCTTGTCTAAGATATGGATTTGCCCTCGACTACACCGAAGAAGTTGGTCTCACGGACTTCACCTGCCCGCGTCGATGGCGTATTATGTTCAACTGTTTGTTTGTAGTTGCAGCCTAAAGCTGCTTGGTTGGAGGAGTTTCCTTTGGCAGTCAAGATTCGCCTTGCTCGTCACGGCGCTAAGAAGCGTCCGTACTACCGTGTCGTCGTCGCCGATTCCCGCGCCCCGCGTGACGGTCGTATCATCGAGGAGGTTGGCCGCTACAACCCGATGACCGCCCCCAAGACCATCAACCTCGACCTCGAGAAGATCGCCGACTGGCAGTCCAAGGGCGCTCAGCTCACCGACGCCGTCGCCGCTCTGGTCAAGGCCGCCAACGAGGGCGAGAAGACCGAGACCGTCGTCAAGAAGTCCAAGAAGCAGCTCGCCAAAGAGGCCGAGGCCGCTAAGGCTGCCGCTGAGGCCGCTGAGGGCGCCGAGGAGTAAATCGTGCCTGAGGTTGACGCTGCACAGCTCGAGGGTGAGGCAATGCTCTCAGATCGCATCGCCGATCTCGTCGAATATCTCGTTGTTCAGATCGTCGACGACCCGGATTCCGTGAGCCTTGAGGTCATCGATGGTGACGACGCCTCTACGATTGAGGTTTCGGTCGCCGAGGATGACGTCGCTAAGGTCATCGGCCGTCGTGGCCGTACCATCAAGGCCATTCGCACGCTCGCCCGTGCACTGGCCGCTCGCCTCGACACTGCTGTCGAGGTAGAGGTTCTGGGCTAGGACCTTGAGGTCCCAGTACAAAAACATCGCCCGTGTGGTCAAGCCGCACGGAAGGAAGGGGGAGGTCCTCGCGCAGCCGCTGCGGGGGCTTCCTTCTGTATTAGAGCCGGGTATGCGCGTCGCCCTGACGCCGCCGGCGCTCAAGCGCGACCGCTTTTGCACGGTCGTGTCCGTCACCGATACGGGCGATGGCGATCTGGTCTCGTTTGAGGGCATTGACGACTTGACGGCCGCCGAGGGCATCACGGGATGCTACGTGCTGGCAAATCGTGACGACTTTGAGCTCGATTCGCTCGACGCTGCCTATACCGACCTGATGGGTCGCGAGGTGGTCGACGAGCGCTTCGGTTCGCTCGGCACGATCGTCGAGATCATGTCGACGCCCGCTAACGATGTTTGGGTTGTTGAGGGCGATCGGTACGGCGAGGTACTGATTCCCGTGATCGAGCAGGTTGTGCTCGATCTTCCCGACACAGGAACAATTTCCGTCCACGTTATGGACGGCCTGATCGATATGGACAAGTAGGGAGGACAACATGCTGATCGAGACCCTTTCGGTCTTTCCCGAGATGTTTGAGCCCGTCATGTCCACGTCGATTTTGGGCCGCGCCCGCAAGGCCGGCCTTTTTGATTTTAAGGCGTATAACCTGCGCGACTGGACGCACGACCGCCATCGTACCGTCGATGACGAGCCGTATGGCGGCGGGCAGGGCATGCTCATGAAGGTCGAGCCTATCGCAGAGGCCATCGAGGCCATTAGCGCAGAGGGTCCCAAGCCCACTGTGGTGTTCTTTACCCCCTGTGGCGAGCCTTTTACGCAGCATGCGGCCGAGCGCCTGCTCAAAAGTGAGCGCCTGCTGTTCGTGTGCAGTCGCTACGAGGGCGTCGACGAGCGCGCGTATGCGTATGCCGATGAGCGTCTGTCGATCGGCGACTACGTGCTCACGGGCGGCGAGCTTCCCGCTATGGTCGTTGCCGATGCCGTCGTACGCCTGATTCCCGGCGCCCTGGGCGACGAGATGAGCAACGTGGCCGAGTCGTTCTCGACCGCCGAGGATGGAGGCCTGCTCGAGTACGCGCAGTACACCCGTCCTGCCGAGTTCAACGGCGAGGGCGTGCCTCCGGTGCTTGTGAGCGGCGATCACGCCAAGGTCGATGCCTGGCGTCGCAAGAACGCCATCGAGCGCACCTGCCGCTGGCGTCCCGACTTGATCGAGACGGCGCGGCTCACGCCCGAGGAGCGCGCTTACGCGCAGGATTTGCTTTCTGGAAGAGGTGAATAACATGGAGGACAATAAAGGCCGCCAACGAGTTCATCTTGAACATGATTTTGGCGAGAGGTCCGTTTTCACTTTGCGGGGCGCCTTGGAATGGGTTTTGGTCATTCTAATTGCGCTCGCGGCCACCTTCCTGATTCGCTCGTTTGTGGTCGAGCCCTTTGTGGTGCCCACCGGGTCCATGGAGTCCACGATCGAGATTGGCGACCAGATCCTGGCACAAAAGGTGAGCCTCGAGCTCGGTCAGCCCGTCAAGCAGGGCGATATCGTGGTGTTTCACAACCCCGATGGCACCTCCGAGCATGATGTTCTTGTCAAGCGTGTTATTGCCACGGCCGGCCAGACGGTCGACCTGCAGGATGGCAAGGTGGTCGTTGACGGCCAAGCGCTCGACGAGGACTATACGACGGGCATGAGCTGGCCACTTTCGGTCCAAGCGCCCGGCGCTCAGGTAAGCTATCCCTACACCGTTCCCGACGGGTGCGTGTGGGTGATGGGCGACAACCGCGAAAACTCTGCCGACTCACGCTACTTTGGTCCCGTCGACCGTTCGGACCTGATCGCCGTGGCGCTCGTGCGTTACTGGCCGCTCAACCGTCTGGGCGCTATCGACTAAAAACCGCTATAGTACAGTACCTAACCGTGTAATCGTTTCGACGAGGGGATATTAGAGGCATGAACGCTTCATCGCTTTCCTTCCAAGACATTATCCTGCGCCTCCAGCAGTACTGGGGCGAGCAGGGCTGCGTCATTATGCAGCCCTATGACTCCGAGGTCGGTGCCGGTACCTTCCATACCGCGACCACGCTGCGCTCGCTCGGTCCCGCCGAGTGGCGCACCTGCTATGCGCAGCCCTGCCGCCGTCCCGCCGACGGCCGCTACGGCGAGAACCCCAACCGCATGCAGCACTACTATCAGTTCCAGGTGCTCATCAAGCCCTCGCCGGTCAACGCCCAGGAGCTTTACCTGGGGTCTCTTGCCGCTATCGGTCTGGACCCCAACGACCATGACGTCCGCTTTGTCGAGGACGACTGGGAGAGCCCGACGCTCGGCGCCTGGGGTCTTGGCTGGGAGGTCTGGCTCAACGGCATGGAGGTCACGCAGTTTACGTACTTCCAGCAGGTGGGCGGCATCGAGGTCGACCCCGTGCCTGTCGAGATCACCTATGGCCTGGAGCGCATCGCCATGTATGCGCAGGGCGTCAACTCCGTCTACGACCTGGTGTGGAGCTACCTGCCCGACGGCACGCCCATGACCTATGGCGACGTGTTCCTCGAGAACGAGCGCGAGTTCAGCGCCTACAACTTTGAGGTCGCCAACGTCGAGATGATGCGTCAGAAGTTTGACGACTACGAGGCCGAGTGCCATTCCTGCCTGGAGCGAAAGCTGCCGCTGCCGGCGTACGACTGCGTCATGAAGTGCAGCCACGCCTTCAACCTGCTCGATGCCCGCGGTGCGCTGTCCGCAGTCGAGCGCGCCAACTACATCCTGCGCGTCCGCGCCGTCGCCAAGGCGTGCTGCGAGGCCTACATGGCCGAGGTCGCCGGAGTCAACGAGAATGCCGACCAGGAAGGCGAGGTGGCGTAAGCCATGGCAGACGCTAAGGATTTCCTGTTTGAGATCGGTACGGAGGAAATGCCCTCTGCACCGCTGAACAATGCCGTCAAGCAGCTTGGCACCATGATCGCCAAGGGTCTCGACGAGGCCGGTCTGGCCCACGGCGAGGTCCGCGTGATCTCGAGCCCGCGCCGCCTGGCTGCACTCGTTGCCGATGTCGCCACCGCGACCGACGAGGTTCACGAGGTCAAGCGCGGCCCCGCGGCCAACATTGCCTTCGACGCTGACGGTAACGCCACCAAGGCCGCCCAGGGCTTCGCCCGCAAGTGCGGTGTGGCTGCCGAGGACCTGGTCCGTCGCGAGGACACTGACGGTCGCGAGTATGTGTTCGCCGAGAAGAACATTCCCTCCGCACCGGCTACCCCGATCCTGACGGCCCTGTGCGAGAAGACCATCGCCGGCCTGCAGTGGCCCAACTACCGCTCCCAGCGCTGGGGTCACGAGCATGCTACCTTTGTTCGTCCGGTCCGTTGGATTTGCTGCCTTCTGGGCGAGGATGTTGTGCCCGTGTCGTTTGCCGACGTGACGAGTGGCAACACCACGCGTGGTCATCGCGTACTTGGCCCCGGTGACCATGTGGTCGCCAGCCCCGCCGTCTACGAGCAAGTGCTCGAGGACGCCGGCGTGCTTTCTGCCGAGCGTCGTCGTGAGGCCATCCTCGCCGGTATCGCCGAGGTCGAGGCTGCCCGTCCCGGCTGCCATGTCGATACGCCCAAGAAGGTCTTCGAGGAGGTCATTAACCTCTGCGAGTGGCCGACGGTGCTCGTCGGTACCTTCGATGAGGAGTTCCTCAAGGTCCCGCACGAGATTATCTGCGAGTCCATGCTCACCAACCAGCGCTACTTCCCGATCTATGACGGCGAGGGCAAGCTCACGCGTGAGTTCGTGGTCGTCTCCAACAGCAAGCCCGAGAACGCCGAGCGCGTGATCGACGGCAACGAGCGTGTCGTGCGTGCCCGTCTGGACGATGCCAAGTTCTTCTACGAGGAGGACCTGAAGATCTCCCTCGACGAGTTCCGCGAGCGTCTGGCCAAGGTTGCCTTCCAGGAGAAGCTCGGTAGCGTGCTCGCCAAGTCCGAGCGCATCGAGCAGCTCGCGCTCGCTATCGCCCGCGAGGCTCATCTGGGCGCCCACCTTGCCGCCGATGCCGCTCGCGCCGCGCACCTGTGCAAGGCCGACCTGGTGTCTAACGCCGTTGTCGAGTTCACGAGCCAGCAGGGCGTGATGGGCGGTTATTACGCGACCGCGATGGGGGAGAACGACGAGGTCGCTCATGCTATCCGCGATCACTATCGTCCCCGCTTTGCCGGTGACGAGCTGCCTGAGGGCACCGCTGGCTGCATCGTGGCTTGCGCCGACAAGCTCGATACCATCGCCGGTATCTTTGCCATCGGCGAGCCCCCGACCGGCTCCTCCGACCCCTACGCGCTGCGTCGTGCCGCTATCGGCATCATCAACATTCTGCGCGACCGTCTGCCGATCGACCCCACGTCGCTCATCGACTTCGCCCTCGAGCTCTATAGCGAGCAGGGCATTGAGTTCGACGCCGCCGAGGTCGCCGAGCAGGTTCGTGACTTCTTCCATGGCCGCCTGGTGAGCATGGCCCGCGACGAAAAGATCCCGGCCGATACCGTTGCCGCCGTCTCCGCGGTGCACATCATCGCCCCGTCCGTCTTCTTCGCCCGTTGCGCCGCCCTCGACGAGGCTCGTAAGAACGACGCCGAGACCTTCGACAACCTGGCTACCGCCTATGCCCGCGCCGCGCACATCTCCAAGCCCGAGCTGGGTGCGGAGTACGACCGCAGCCTGATGGGCGAGGTCGAGCTTGCGCTCGCCGACGCCTCCGAGGCTGCTCAGACCGCTGTCGATGCCGCCCTTGCTACCGAGGATTATCCGGCCGCATTTGCTGCCCTCGCCGCCCTGCGCGCGCCCATCGACCGTTTCTTCGACGAGGTCATGGTCATGGACAAGGACGAGCAGCTCCGCGATAATCGCCTTAAGCTGCTCAACCGCTTCGAGGCCGTTTTCTCCGGCATCGCCAACATCGGTGAGCTTGCTCGTAAAAAGTAAGCCAGCCTGCGCGTAAGCGCAAAAGGAGCCCCGCATGGATTGCCCGGTCACCGCTCGTCCCACCGTTATCGTTATCTCCGACTCGCTCGGTGATACCGCTTGTGAGGTGGTGCTTGCGGCGTCCGGGCAATTTGATGAAGGGGCTTTTCGTTTGTTGCGCCTGCCCAAGGTGAACTCGGTGGAGCAGGTTAAGTCGTTTGTGGGCCCGCGCGTTGATGCGGACCATCGCGATATTGCCGTGTTCCACACCATTGTCGATCCGGCGCTTCGCGCCCGCGTGCTCGATTACCTGGGCATGCTGCATATCCGTTCGGTCGACCTGATCGGTCCTACGCTCGCTGTGCTGTCGTCGCTCATCGGTGTGCAGCCCAAAGGCGTTGCGGGCGTGATTCATAAGACCGATGACCGCTATTTCCATCGCATCGAGGCCATGGAGTATTTTGTTGAGCACGACGACGGGCGCGGTTGCGACGATCTGTCGGGTGCCGATATCGTGCTGTTGGGCGTGTCTCGCACGTCCAAGACGCCGCTGTCGATGTATTTAGCCTATCAGGGGTACAAGGTTGCCAATGTTCCTTTGGCCCATGGCATGGAGCCGCCGAAGTCAATTTACGAGGTCGACCCGATGCGGTTGTTTGGTCTGATTTCGACTGTTGATGTGATCTCCGGGATTCGCGATAGCCGCTTGGGCGATGACTACGCCCGTGCCGTCGCCGGCTCCTATGCCGAGCCCGAGAGCGTGCGCAGCGAGCTCGAGGAAGCCCACGCCCTTATGAAGCGCCTGGGCTGTTTTGTGGTGCGAACCGACGGCAAGGCAATCGAGGAGAGCGCCTCCGAGATCATCAGTCACTTGGAGGAAATCCAAGAAGCCCGTGTCCGTCGCGCCGCCCGCCGAGCCCAGCAAAGATAACTCATTGGGGTAGCTAAAAATGCACCGTCTTTTAAAGACTACCAAAAATAATGCACGATATTGGTAAAGCGATTTAGCAAAGAACTTCCATTTGACCTGCAATTCTCTTGCAGTGGTATCTTCATAAGGTAACCACCTTTACCTACCGTTTACCGTAACATTTATCACGTTTACCAAACCCCGCGCCCTCTACGCATGTCCGCTCAATGCCCGCCGTATAGTACCCTCACGGCTCGCAACCGGCGGGTCGATTCGTCACCACGGTCGTGCGCGTAAGTGCATGGAAGGGGAAGTATCGTGAGCGATTGCAAGAGGGTTTACCGTTTTGGTACCGACGCCCAGGGCACCTGTGTCACTGAGGGCGACAAGTCCATGAACTTTGTGCTTGGCGGCAAGGGCGCGAACCTTGCCGAGATGAGCCGTATCGGCCTGCCGGTTCCTGGCGGCTTTACCATTACCTGCCAGACCTGCGTCGAGTACTCCGGTGCCGGCAACGTCTGGCCCGAAGGCGCACTCGATGAGATCGTTGCCGCCGAGGCTGACCTCGAGGCCCGCTGCGGCAAGAAGCTCGGTGACGCCAACGACCCGCTGCTTGTATCGGTGCGCTCGGGCGCTCCGTTCTCCATGCCCGGTATGATGGACACGGTCCTCAACTTGGGCCTCAATGACGATTCCGTCCAGGGCCTCATCGCGCAGACGCAGAACCCGCGTTTTGCCTGGGATAGCTACCGACGCTTTATCCAGATGTTCTCCAACGTCGTTATGGGTGTCGATGCCGACCTGTTCGAGAACGCTCTGACTCAGGCACGCCTGGTCGCCGGCGTTCGCGTCGATTCCGAGCTTTCGGCCGAGGACCTGCAGGAGCTCGTCGAGACCTTTAAGGGCATCTTCTCCGAGAACGTCGAGGCCGCCCTGTATCCCGAGCTCGAGGTCGCCGACGGCAAGCCCGTCTTTCCGCACGATCCGGAGCTCCAGCTGCGTCTTGCCATCCAGGCCGTCTTTGGCAGCTGGATGAACGAGCGCGCCTGCATCTACCGCAAGCAGCATGGCATTTCTGACGAGCTCGGCACCGCCGTCAACGTGCAGGCCATGGCCTTTGGCAACAAGGGCGAGACCTCTGCGACGGGTGTTGCCTTTACGCGCAACCCGGCCGACGGCACCAAGGAGTTCTACGGTGACTTTTTGGTTAACGCCCAGGGCGAGGACGTTGTCGCCGGCATCCGCAACACCGAGCCCATCGCCGACCTCAAGGCCACGCCGGGCCTCGAGTCCGCAGGTGAGGAGCTCGAGCGCGTGTTCCTGACGCTCGAGGATCATTACCGCGATATGTGCGATATCGAGTTCACCATCGAGCAGGGCAAGCTCTGGATGCTCCAGACCCGCGTGGGCAAGCGTACCGCCACCGCCGCCCTGCGCATCGCCATCGAAATGGTCGAGGAAGGCCTGATCACCCGCGAAGAGGCCGTGAGCCGCATCGATCCCACGCAACTCGACCAGCTCCTTCACCCGCAGTTTGACGCCTCCAAGAAGTACGAGGTTCTCGCCAGCGGTCTTAATGCCAGCCCCGGTGCCGCCGTGGGCGAGGTTGTGTTCTCGAGTGACGACGCCGTCGCGCGCGCCAACGAGGGCCACAAGGTCATTCTGGTTCGTTGGGAGACCAACCCCGACGACCTGAAGGGCATGGTCGCCGCCGAGGGCATCCTGACCAGCCACGGTGGC
>CALHJX010000236.1:0-1527 GCA_938033385.1 uncultured Collinsella sp.
CGACGAACGACTGGATACGCCCGCTGCCGTGATTCCCAAGCTTTGCCAGACCACGCGGCCGTAAGCGCCGCGCGCCGTGCATTTGAGGAAGGAAGGGGCGACCATCGGGCATGCGCCCGTAAATATGCACCCCGCGACGGTTGCCGTTCGCTGCTTGCATGGCGCGGTTCTCGGCTTCCGACCGCGTTTCATGGTCAACCGTCAAGCGGCTGCTGGATGCCGACTGCAAGCCGCGCGGGGTGCCCTCATGAACTCTGAAGAGCGACGCGTAGCACGCCGCGCAAGGCGAGATGCCAAGCGCGCGGAGAATAGGGCTAGGCGCATCGAAGGATGCACGCTAGAAGCCGTCGCAGACCTCGATAACCTATACAGCGCGGCGAACGGCGCTGCTGCGGGCGTTCGCTGGAAGGCAAGCGTCCAGCGCTACATGGGGCGTGTCATGCCAAACATCATGCGGGCGCGCCGCGACCTGCTCACGGGCGCTGACTTCCGGCGCGGCTTCATCGAGTTTGACCTTTTCGAGCGCGGAAAGCTTCGTCATATCTGCTCTGTCCACTTCTCGGAGCGTGTCATACAGAAGTCTTTAAGCCGTCACGCGCTCGCACCCGCGATCTGGCCTACCCTGACAGAGGGATGCGCCGCAAACGTGAAGGGGCGCGGCACCGAGTACGCAATCAAGCGCATGAAGCGTCAGCTTGTAGCCCACCGGCGAAAGCACGGGGCGGAAGGCTACATCTTGCAGGTCGATTTCTCGGACTATTTCGCGAACATCGACCACGACGCTTGCAAGCGCATCATTGACAGAGCCATTGACGATGAGCGCGTTAAGCGCGTCATGGGCGACCAGATAGACGCTCACGGTGCGCGCGGGCTTGGTCTTGGCAGCGAGCCGAACCAGATTCTAGCGGTGGCCTTGCCGTCGCCGATAGACCATCTGATGCTTTCGCTTCCGGGCATCCTCGCGAGCGGTCGCTACATGGACGATAGCTATTGCATCGCGCTTGACAAGCAGACGCTTTGGGACGCGCTTTCGCGCATCGAAGCGCTCTGCGACGATCTGGGAATCATCATCAACCGCAAGAAGACGCGCGTAGTGAAGCTGTCGCGCGGCTTCGTTTTCCTGAAGAAGAGGTTTTCATATGGCGAGGGTGAAAAGGTGGTTGTTCGCCCTTGCCGCTCTTCCGTGACGCGGCAGCGGCGCAAGCTGAAGAAGCAAGCGGCGCTGGTCGCTCGCGGCGTTATGACCGTCGAGCAAGTCAACCAGTCTTACCAATCGTGGCGCGGAGGCATGAAGCGGCTTGACGCTCACGAGACGGTAAGGCGCATGGACGCGCTCTATAAGCAGCTCTTCAGCTAAGAGCGAACACACACTATCAGGTACCAAAGCCCTCGCAGACGCGGGGGCTTTTTCGTTACCGAGAGAAAGGGGCAACAAATGGCACTCACCGAAGACGAAGAGAGCATGGTGCGCGCGATCATCGCGATTTACAAGACACAAGCGCCGTCTCTCTCAACCGACGTGGCGAG
>CALHJX010000237.1:0-1314 GCA_938033385.1 uncultured Collinsella sp.
GAGCGGCCATAGGCGATGATGTCGGCGGCGCCGTCTTCCAGAATCTTCTCGCCGGCCTCGACCGAGACAACACGGCCCACGGTTGCCACCGGCACGGAGACCAGGGCCTTGACGCGCTCGGCCACCGGCAGCGTCCAGTTGTAGGGCATGGCACCCATGGGTGGAATGGTGTCGCCCATGTTGCCGGTGTGGTTGGCCTGTGCGACCTGGATCATGTCGATGCCCGCACCCTCGAGCAGCTTGGCGAACTCGCAGGCCTCGTCGGGCCGCAGGCCGCCCTTGCCGCGCGGCGTGCCGTCGGGGTTCTCCATGATCACGGGGAGCTTGTACTCCACCATCAGCTGCGGCGCAGCCTCCTTAATGGCGGCGACGACCTCCAGCGCGTAGCGGACGCGGTTCTCGAACGAGCCACCGTACTCGTCGGTGCGCTGGTTGAGGATGGCCGAGCACAGCGAACCCACCAAGCGGTCGCCGTGGACCTCGATGGCATCGATGCCGGCCTGCTGCGCGCGAGCGGCCGAGGCAGCGATGGCCTCCTTGATCTGGGTGAGCTGCTCTACGCTCGCCTCGTTCACAAAGTGCTGCATGTCGTGATGCAGCTTGGCGTAGGCCTGGTTGCGGATCTCGTTGGACTCGGCCATCTTGGCGGCAAAGGTCTCCTCGTCGCCGGCGGCCTTGGCCTCCTGCGCGGCCTTGGCGGCGGCCATGGAACCCATGACCATGCGGCCGACACCGGGCACATCGTACTCAGGGTGGAACAGCTGCAGCGCGACCTTGGCGCCGTGCTTGTGGACGACGTCGGCCAGGGCCTTAAACGTGGGAATCTGGGCGTCGGTCGCCAGCTTGGGCGTGGGGCTTGCGGTCATAACGGGAGCGACGTCGCCGATGACGATGTAGCTCACACCGCCACGGGCCAGGCGCTCGTAAAAAGCCAGGCTGCGCTCGCCAATGGAGCCGTCGCGCTCCTCGTAGCCGGTGGTCAGCGGCGGGAACATAATGCGGTTCTTGAGCTCAAGGGGGCCAACCGTAATGGGCTGGAGCAGCTTGGATGCAGGTGCGGTCATGGACATTCCTCTCTTGTAGGCGCGGCGGCGATGGTGCCGCGTAGTTGTCTAGAGGATATGGCATGGGGGCAAGGCGACACAACGAAAATCGGCGAATATCAGGTGGCGGCAGGTGGATGGGGCGGGGCGGCCCGTCGGTTTGTCTCAATCTGTAACAGTCACACCGCAAAAACCGGGTCTTACTGTTACAGATCGGGTCGCGCGCGCAGACGTGGTGTAAGAGCGTCCTGAGGTCCGTCGCTGCAAGTCC
>CALHJX010000238.1:0-12552 GCA_938033385.1 uncultured Collinsella sp.
GGAACCGCCGCACTCGGGGCAGACCGACTGGAACGTGCCCGCACCAAACAGGAAGGACAGGTCGACGTCGATATGGCCGCGGCCGCCACAGCTTGGGCAGGTATGGGCATGCTCGGAGGAGACAGAACCCGAGCCGCCGCAATGTCCGCACGTATCGAAACGCGTGTAGCGGACGGTCTTGCGGGTACCGCCCTTGGCCTCCTTGGCGTCGAGTTTGATATCGACGACCACGTTGGCGCCGTTCTCGGGATTGTAGGCAGCCTGCCCGCGACGCGGCTGGCCCCAGGCGCCACCAAAGGGAAAACCGCCCTCAAAGGGATTGCCATGGCCCGCGCTACCGGCGTAGCCGCCGCCATAGGGCGAAGCCGTAGGAGCGCCGGCGAAGGGGTTGCCCGAACGCATGGCGTCGTAGCGCGAACGCTTCTGCTCGTCCGAAAGCACGGCGTAGGCCTCGGAAACCTCTTTAAACTTTTCCTCGGCATCCGGCTCTTTGTTGACGTCCGGATGGAGCTTGCGGGCCTTTTGCTGGAAGGCCTTTTGAATATCACGCGAGGTGGCGTCCTTGGAGACACCCAGAATCTCGTAGTAATCTTTTTCGTTCATCGTCGCCATGCGCGGCAACCTCCTGCTCACAGCAGCGTATATATTCCGGTAATTCTACCCGAGCGGCCTAGGCTAGATCCCAAAACAGCTCGAACAGAACATTTCCATCGAGCCAGCCCAGGTGTGTCGGCGCCAGACGAGCTCGAACATGGCCCGCGAGGACGTCTGCCGAAGTGAAGGGTCCCTCATGGACCCCGAGCGTCTCGGGAACCCAAGTGGCAAGACCCAATTCGAGCGCGCGATCGCAGGTAGCTGCCAGCTCGCCCGTTGGGATGACGCAAGCCGCACGAACCAACAGGTCGGACACAATACCGCGCGTCATGCGACAAGCGAGCATCAGGTCTTCAGCCGCAGCCTCACGCTGCGACAGATATTCGGCATCGAACGCCGTCGCGGCATCATCGTGTTGCACCAGACGCACGCGGTACGCATCGCCTCGAGAAGACACGCCGGGGAACAAACCTGCAAGACGGTCGAAATCCTCGGCGTCGAGCATGCCCGCGGCAGAACGACCAAGGCCGAGGTAGCCCCGTCCGGTCCAGTAGGCAATGTTATGGGCACACTCATGGCCGTCGAGCGCGTAGCTCGCCACCTCATACGGGTGATAGCCGGCGGCACTCAGGCGCTCACGCGCCGCATCCATGCATGCAGCCTGAAAATCCTCGTCGGGCTCGAGCGACTCATCGCGGCACGCCATGCAATAAAGGGGCGTCCCCTCCTCGAGCGTGAGCGGGTAAACCGACACATGATGCGGAGCTGCCGCCAGCACGCCATCGAGCGTGCGCTTCCAACTCGCTGTGGTCTGCCCGGGAAGTCCGCACATAAGGTCACACGACACGTCAAGCCCAGCGTTCTTGACCGTCGCGATGGCAGCGAGCGCCCGATCGGCATCGTGAATACGACCGATGGCGGTAAGTTCGGTGTTATCGAGCGTTTGCACGCCCAGAGAGACGCGTGTGACACCAACCTTGGCAAGCGCAGCGGCAAGCTCGACAGTCAGCGACTCAGGATTGGCTTCGCAAGTAAATTCAAGGGGCTTGCACCACATGGAGATACGACGGGCAAGTTTCACCAGGCGCTCCCCTGCCAGCGACGGCGTGCCGCCGCCAACATAGACGGTGCGGATCTGGTCAAGGGCCCCAGCTTTGCCAAAAGCATCGAGGCGCGCGAACAACTGCTCAAAATAGGCATCGAGCGCAGCGCTCAGGTCGTACGGAGCAAAACTGCTCGAGTCAAAGTCGCAATAGCGGCATTTTTGAGCGCAAAACGGCACGTGCACGTACAGCGCGGTAACGGCCACCCTTAAGCCTCCAGCGGATGAGGGGGCACCGATTCGCCGGCGGCAAGGGCAGCCTCGCAGGCCACCACATCGCGCTCGATCTCATCGACCAGCGCCATGAACTCCTCATACGTGGAGCAGCGCACCACATGGGCACGCCAAGCTGCAGCATGGGGCATGCCTTTTAAGTACCAGCTTGCGTACGTGCGGGCACGCGACATGAGCGGCAGGAGCTCATGCGTCAGCGTTAGGTGCTCACGCAGGGCGTCTAGGCGCTCGACGGAGCTGCGCGCCGGCACCGGCGTGCCATCGAACGCAAGGGCGCGAGCATCACCAAAAACCCAGGGATTACCGTAGATGCCGCGCGCGATAAACACCGCGCTGGCACCCGAGCCTTGCAGATGCTCAGTAGCGTCCTCGGCCGAGAACACATCGCCCGAACCGATAACGGGAATCTCGACAGCGTCGGCAACCTCATCGACGACCGACCAATCGGCCTGGCCCGTATAGAGCTGCGTGGCGCAGCGGCCATGCACCGCCACCGCGGCGGCACCGGCGCCTTCGAGCATCTGGGCAAACGTCGCGGCATTACGATCCTCGGCATAAAAACCCTTGCGGATCTTTACGGTCACGGGCACATGCGCCGCGCCCACCGTGGCCTCGACGATCTTCTCGGCCAAATCGGGCGTGCGCATAAGGGCAGAGCCCTCGCCCTTGGTGACAACCTTTCGGGCAGGACAGGCCATGTTGATATCGATGAGCGACAGGCGATCGCCCACACGATCCTCGACGGCGACGGCGGCGCTCGCAAACTGATCGGGCTTGGAGCCAAAGAGCTGCACGCAAATCTGCTGCTCCTCGTCGGCCGGTAGCACCAGGCGCCAGGTCTTGTTGCTGGCATAGGCAAGGCCCGCCACGCTCACCATCTCGCTGTAGGCAAGGTTGGCACCGCGGCGGCGGCACATGATGCGGTAGGCAGGGGCGGTCACGCCCGCCATGGGAGCCATAAGGAACGGCTGCTCGGCATAGGCGCCCAGCAGCCGCTTGCTGTATTCGGAAAGCGCCATAGACCTACTCGTCCACCTTGAGGATCGCCATAAAGGCCTCCTGCGGGACCTCGACCGAGCCGATGGCCTTCATGCGCTTCTTGCCCTCTTTCTGCTTCTCGAGCAGCTTGCGCTTACGCGAGATATCGCCGCCGTAGCACTTGGCAAGCACGTCCTTGCGACGCGCCTTGACGGTGGAACGGGCGATGATCTTGTTGCCGATGGCACCCTGGATGGGCACCTCGAACAGCTGACGCGGAATAATCTCCTTGAGCTTGTCGCATAGACCGCGGGCAAGACCGTAGGCCTTGTCCTTGTGGACGATAAACGAAAGCGCGTCCACCTCGTCGCCCGAAAGCAAAATATCGAGCTTAACGAGCTCGGAGGGACGGTACTCGTTGAACTCGTAGTCGAGCGAGGCATAGCCCTTGGTACGACTCTTGAGCTGGTCAAAGAAGTCCAAAATGAGCTCGGCGAGCGGCATATCGAAGCGCATCTCGACCGATTTGCTCGTCAGGTGGATCATATCGGTCGTGACACCACGGTGCTCGATGGCGAGCTGCATGACGGCACCCGTATACTCGGGCGGGCAGATAATCTTGGCCTTGAGGTAGGGCTCCTCAATGCGCTCGATGCGCGTAGCCTCGGGCAGATCCTGCGGGCTGCGGACATCAATCATCTCGCCGTCAGTCTTGTAGACGTGATAGTCCACCGAGGGGCTCGTAGCAATGAGGTCAAGATTGAACTCACGCTCCAGGCGCTCCTTGACGACCTCCATATGCAGCAGGCCCAAGAAGCCCACGCGGAAACCAAAGCCGAGCGCCACCGAGGTCTCGGGCTCCCACACCAACGACGGGTCGTTGACGTGCAGCTTATCGAGCGCGTCACGCAGGTTCTCGTAGTCCTTGTTATCGATCGGGAACAGGCCCGTATAAACCATGGGCTTGGCCTCGCGGTAGCCGGGAAGCGGCTCGGGGCAGGGATTCGACGCCCACGTGAGGGTATCGCCCACGCGAACGGCCTCGGGGTCCTTCAGGCCCGTGACCACGTATCCGACCTCGCCGACCGTGAGCGCGTCGACCGGGGTCTCGGCGGGACGCTTGACGCCCACGCCATCGACCAAAAAGTCGCCCTTTGCCTGCATCATGCGCAGGGTATCGCCCTTTTTGATGGAACCGTCAAAGACGCGGACCGTGGCGACGACGCCACGATACTCGTCGAAGTATGAATCCAGAATGAGTGCCTTGAGCGGCGCGTTCGCATCGCCCTTGGGCGGAGAGATCAAAAAGACAATGGACTCCAGCAGATCGTGGATGCCCTCGCCGGTCTTGCCCGAGACACACACGGCATCATCGGCAGGGATCGCCAGGTCATCCTCGATCTCGGTCTTAACCTCGTCGGGATGAGCCGAGGGCAGGTCGATCTTGTTGATGGCCGGCACAATGTCCAGATTGGCGTTCATGGCGAGCGTCGCGTTGGAGACGGTCGGCGCCTCGACGCCCTGCGTGGCGTCAACGACGAGCACCGCGCCCTCACAGGCCGCCAGCGAGCGCGAGACCTCATAGGTAAAGTCCACGTGGCCCGGCGTATCGATCAGATTGAACTGATACGTCTCGCCATCGTCGGCGTCATAGGACACGCGAACGGCATTGGACTTGATCGTGATGCCGCGCTCGCGCTCGATATCCATGGTGTCGAGCAGCTGCGACTCCATGTCGCGCTCGTCGACGGTATGGGTGAGCTCGAGAATGCGGTCACTGATCGTGGACTTGCCATGGTCGATGTGCGCAACAATCGAGAAGTTGCGGATGTGGGAAATGTCAATTGAAGTATTCATGCGGACTATCTTACCCGAGCGGTACAAAAAATGGAGCCTGTTCCATAAAACAGGCTCCATTTATGCGCGTAATCTGTGTGGTGTGAAATTTACAACTTAGGCGTTGATGCTGTTCACGAGCTTGGCAAGACCGGACTTGCGGTTGGAAGCCTGGTTCTTGTGGATAACATGCTTGGCGGCAGCCATGTCGAGACGCTTGGTGACGGTCTTGAGGGCAGCCTGGGCCTTCTCGGCGTCGCCCTCGGCGACGGCGGACTGGACGTGCTTGGTCAGCGTCTTGAGCTCGGACTTGACAGCCTTGTTACGCATGCGAGCTGCCTCATTGGTGCGGATACGCTTCTTCTGAGACTTGATGTTTGCCACTTCTGGAGTTCCTTTCGAGTTCCTTGCAAAAAATGTATGACACCTCTGAGACACGGTGAGGTCATGCAAGCGCCTACTATAGCACGCTCCCCCTCAAAGGGATAGAACGAATTTGTCAAATAGGCAGGTATCATCACGATTTTCTCAAGATGTTCGTAATCCAGAGCAAAAGCGCGGTCTCAGAATCGGCCGAACCCTTGAGCGCGAGCTCTACATCGACCGCCCCCTCGAGCGCCGCGACGAGCTCTGCCATCGAAAAGCGACGTGCCCAGGTCAAGTGATTCTTGACCTGCCAGGACTGGAGCTTGAGCGTTGCGGCCAGCTCACGACCCTGTCCGCGCGCATCGAGCGCCTTGGCGACGATAAGCTCGCGGATGCGGCCGCACAGCAACGTGTAAGTCCACACGTAGCTCTTGGCGGGCAATAGATTGAAAAGCTCGAGCGAGCGTCGCATGTCACGTGCCGAGACCGCATTGAGAAAGTCCCAGGGTTGAACCTCGGCCGTACGTACAATCCAGCGCTCAACGTCGGCAAGCTCAATCTGGGGCGCCTCGACCATCTGGGCAAGCTTAGCCAAGTCGTTATCGAGCATGCGAGTGTTCTCGCCCGAACGCGAGACGAGCTCCTCGGCGGCCGCCGTCGAGATCGACTTGCCGCGCTGCGTCGCCATCTGCTGCACGCGACGCGGTAGCTCCCAGCGCTTGGTGCCGGAGCAATCGATCACGGCCTTCTTATCGATCTTGGCGATCGCCTTATACAGGCGTGTGTTCTTGGCAAGCGAGTCGGCAATGACGAGGCAGACCGTTGTGGGGCTGGGACTCGCCAAATACTCGACAAGCGGCTCCGAGACCGCCTTGGCGAGCTTTGAACAGCCGTCAAGGATTACCAGGCGAAACTCGCTGCCCATCGGAAAGGTGTTGAGCGATCCGATAATCGACTCGATATCGGGGTCTTTGGTCATATCGCGCTCGTCGAGGTTGAACTCGACCATGCCCGTCTTTTCCAGACGCGCTTTCATACGCGAGACGGCGTAATCGCGCTTGACGCCGTCGGTACCGACGATCAGATATGCCGGCAGCAGACCGATTTCGGACATTGCGCTCCCCTCCCGCAGGCCTTCGTATTCGTTCCGTGCCATTCTAGCCCAGGGGCCCACCACACGCCAACGACGTCGTCACGGTCGCTGGCATCGCATCGTAAAGCCCTTCGCGGTCGGCGTGATGGTGATATCGCCGTGTTCGATAGTGCACGCGAACACACCGCCCGCTTCCTTAACGGCATCGATGCAGGCATCGGACGGATGGCCGTATCGATTCCCCTCGCCCGCGCTCGCGAGGGAAAGCTCAGGCTTCAAGACGTCCAGCAACTCACCATCGACCGAAACCTTAGAGCCGTGATGCCCAAGTTTAAGTACATCGATATCCCCCACCTCCTGCACGAATTCCCGTTCTTGGTCGAGCTCGGCATCACCGGTGAGGAGCATACGCAGGCCCTTGTCTTCCTGAACATAAAAGAGCAGCAGGACAAGCGAGTCCTCATTTCCCTCGCCATCCACGGACTCGAATGGCCACATCACGCGGGCGCAAAATGAGCCGATATCGACCGTATCCCCACGGCGCACCTGCCGATACTCCACGCCAGGTCGGTTCAATACCTCGGCAGGAGCATCCTCCAGCGCATCCGCCGCCACGGCAATCGTTCCGACCGAAAACTGCTTGAGCACGGCAGGCAGACCACCCCAGTGGTCCTCATCCCAATGCGTCACAAAGACGGCATCGATATGGTGCACGTTATTGCGAACCAACGCCGCTACCACGCGCTCGTCGAGCCCGCAGTCGACGAGTGCTACTGCGTCGCCCTGGCGGATAAGAATCGCATCCGCCTGGCCCACATCGAGCACCGTCACCGAAGGCGGAGCGAATCGATCCCAGTAGACGTACGGAATCGCAGTCAAGAGCACCAGACATGCAAGCCCCACCGCCATAGAACGTGCGCGGGGACGCGGCCACCAGACCAGCAGAACCGCCAGCAAACACGGCACTAGGTAAATCCACATGCTATCGGGCGGCACACTCACAGATGCACCAGGCACGGCGGCAAACAGCTGCTCGAAGAACAGTGCGCAACGGGCGACAACCATGGGCACAACGAGCGCCCAAATCCGCAACGGTTCCACGAGCGAAAAGGGAACCAGCACGATCGACACAGCAAGCAGTACGCTCACCACCGGACCGATGACCGCATTTGCCAACGGAGCAATGAGCGAGAACGTACCGAAGGCGGGAATGGTAATGGGAAGAGTCGCCAGTTGCGAGCACAGCGTGACGGAAAGTATGTTGGCGACGCCCGATGGCACACCCAGCTCACCCAAAGCGTAGGTCGCATAGGGGCAAAAGCACAGAATGGCTAAAACGCTGGCACATGAAAGCTGAAAGCCCATCTCGAACAGCACCGTCGGCCGCAGTAGCACAAAGATGGACATGGTTACGAAGAGAGCCGATGCGCCGTGCCGGCGACGCCCCGCGCCGTTTACGACAAGCGTCGCGAACACCATGCAGCACGCGCGCACGGCCGAGGGAGACGCGCCCGTAAAGGCAGCGTAGCCCACAAGCGCTATCGCCAATATCGCCCGCTGAAGACCACGCGAACACCGAGTCTTTTGCAATACGCCCTCGATTACAAACCCCACGATAGCCAAATGGCTGCCCGAGACGGCGATAAGATGCGCCGTTCCCGTCACCGAAAACCAGTCGCCCGCCGGTTGGGCGCGCAGCTCGGCCGAACGACCACAGACGACACCGGCAATGAGCGAGCGCGCTGGATCGGTCGCGGGCGCGATAACGGCAAGGAGCTCGTTTCGAAGCCAAGACAACGGGCCTGGAGGGCCCTCGTCGATCGATACCAACCGGACGACTTTAACCTTTCGAAGCTCGCCCCGAAGCACGCGTGAGCGCCCATACGCATCATTCTCAAAGCGCGAAATTCGACCGATAGCACGTACATGCGAACCGGCGCCAAGCTCACGATCACACGACAGCCGTACCTGACCCAAACGCTTTTCGCCCGCATACGCATCACAGGTATAGGAGTACGCACCGTCATTGATGGACGGGTCGCCACACACAACAAACTCGAGACTGCTCGCAGCCCGATTATCCAACGCCCTCGAAGCGCGCAGCGCCCCTATCGCCCAACCCGCGGACACTACCGCTCCCGCCACGAGGCCGAGGGCCGCGGCATACAGCCATCGCCTCCACCGCACAAGGCGCATGCAGGACCGAGCCAATACGATGCACCCTGCTGCCGCAACGGGAATGGCCATAAGCAATGTGACGGGCGCCGCCCGCTCTCCCAGCAGCGCATCGGCCGCCATGTTAAGCACTAACCCACAGCTCGCACACAAGCCGGCACAAAGGGCTATCGTCCACGGCATCAATGGGCGCGGTGGCATCACATGCTCGCGCTCGGTCGCACTCATACGCAGATGCAATCTTTGATTTTGGCAAGCTTCTTCTCGCCGATTCCCGACACACGCATCAAATCGTCAACCGAGGCAAAAGCACCGTTCTTTGTACGCTCATCGATAATCGACTGGGCCATGGAGGGGCCGATGCCCGAGAGCGTCTGCAGCTCTGCCGCACTTGCCGTATTGATGTTTACTAGGCCTGTTGCGCCACTCACGCCCGATGATGCGGAAGCCCCACCATCAACACCGGCTTCCGCAATGGACGCCTGCTGTTCCCCTACCGTTGGAACGTGAATTTTTTGTCCATCAGTGACCTTAGATGCCCGATTGAGCCCCGTAACGTCTGCCTCAGGCGCCAGCCCGCCGGCGGCATCAATCGCCTGAGCCACCCGCGCGCCGTCTTTGAGCCTGTATACACCGGGCGACACAACAGCGCCATCAACATCGACATAGACTTCTGCCGCGGCAGACGCCTTAGACGAAGAGCCTTCGGATGTCTTTCCGCTCGAGGCATCGCCGGATCCCGGCTCCACCAACGAGTCTGAACCGTCAGTGCGCTCAAACGACACGCTGCCGGCACCGCCGCCAAGGTTCGCCATCGCCAAGCCGCTCGCCATCGCAATGACGACCAGTATCGCCACGACCACCGCCTTATGACCGAACAGCTTGTCCGCCAAGCGGTCCATCTTTTTGACCCGTTCGTGTTGTTCGCGCTGCGCCATAGCAAAACCTCCCAACACCATCGTGTCAGGAAAGGAACTCCGCAACAGCTACGCTCCAAAACCGGTTTTAGCGGTCAAACCAAAAACCGACCAAAACCTTGCACAAATCTGTCCATTTATTCAGGCACACGTCAGCAAATGAACACTTAGCCGCAAAATGCCCAGATAGCAAAAGACCGACGATGCAGGCGCACCGTCGGTCTATGCACAAATTTACTCGTGATCTTGGTAAATCTCACGCGGAGCAAGCTCCGAATGTTTGCGTTTTAAGGTCTTGGGGGCCTTATACGTGTTGCTCTCGAAGTCGATGTACTCGGTCTGCTTGAGCAGGCGCTCGATCATCTCCTCGTGATCGAACAACTCCCAGGCCTCATGCACGGCATCGAGTTTAGCGTGCGTCTCGGGACGGCGCGGCATAAATAGCGTGCAGCAGTCGGGAGCGGCCTCAGTCGAGATATCGAACGTACCGATCTCCTCGGCGCGCGCGATGATCTCCTGCTTGTCCGAACCGATGAGAGGACGGAACACGGGAATCTTCACGGACTCGTTGACGGCCATGATGTTCTCAAGCGTTTGGGAGGCAACCTGCCCAAGCGATTCGCCCGTAACGATGGCCTTGGCGCCCTCGATGTGTGCAATGCGCTCGGCAACCGAATACATAATGCGGCGATACATGATCACGCGCAGATTGCTGGGACAGGTGACCGAAATCTCACGCTGGCAGTCGCCAAACGGCACCACGTACAGGCGGCCGATCTGGACACCCGGCTCAAGCGCACGGATGATGTCCTGCACCAAATACTCGCTCGTATCGGGCGTCTGCGGACGACCAGAGAAATGTACCGGCACGCACACCGCGCCGCGACGCGCGAGCATCCAGGTTGCCACCGGAGAATCAATACCCGACGACAGCAGCGTCACGACCTTGCCGGCAGAACCCACCGGCAGACCGCCCACGCCGCGCTCGGAGCGCGCGTACACATAAACGCTACCCTGGACCACCAGTACGTGCACCATCGCATCGGGGTCGTGCATTTGAACCTTTTTATCGGGGAAGGCCTCGCACAGCACCTCGCCCACCTGACGATTGATGTCAATCGAGGTGAGCTCATAGTCAGTATTGGAGCGCTTGGCGTGCACCTTAAAAGAATCGAAGGAACCAAACTCGCGCAGCGCCTTCACGGCGGCGGCACAGTACTCCTGAGGGTCGCGGTTGGTGTGATACGCCAAAGACACACGGGCAACGCCGGGAACGGTGCGAATGACACGCGCCGCCTCATCGGCCTGATGCTCGTTAAAGGTCACGAGGATATAACCGGAAATTCGAGACACGGCATTCACGGAAAAGGCGGCCAAGGCCGCCTTGATGTTATCCATGAGGATATGCTCAAAATGTGCGCGGTTCTTACCCTTCAGTCCAACCTCGTGATAGTGGACCAGGCAGACGCGAGCCGCCATTTAGGCTTCAGCAACCTTGTGGCCGAGCGCCTTCTCGTAACGGGCCTCGTCGTAAGAGATGTCGCCGTCGACAATCTCGTCCATAGCCATCGAGATGGTGTCGGCACCGGAAAGCCCGATGGTGATGTCATCGACATCCTGGACGGCAAGCACGCGGTTGTGCTGGCCACGCAGCATGCTATTGATGTCGCAGGCGCGCTTGGAGGCAAGCGAAGCGAGCAGGAAGCGGTTGTGATCGGTCTTCTCCAGAAGATCGTCAATGCAAGGCTTTACAACGGACACGGACCTCAGATCCTTTCATGCATATCGAGAACGCGAACGAGCTCATCGGTCGCGCGGTCGAGATCGTCATTAACCACGACGTCGTCGTAGCGGTCGGCAAGGGCAAGCTCATCGGCGGCGTTTGCCATACGCAGCTCAATCGTCTCGGGCGTCTCGGTACCGCGACCGACTAGACGCTCGAGGAGCACCTCAAGCGAAGGCGGCTTGATAAAGATCAGCACGGCCTCGGGGAAACGCTCCTTCACCTGCAGGGCGCCCTGGACATCGATCTCCAAAATAAGAGACGCGCCCGAGGCGAGCTTGGATGTGACCTCGCTCACCAACGTGCCGTAGCAGTTACCGTGGACCTCGGCCCACTCAACAAACTCACCGTTTGCCACGCGGCGGTCGAACTCCTCGCGCGTCAGAAAAAAGTAGTTGACGCCGTCGACCTCACCTTTGCGTGGTGCTCGCGTGGTAGCCGAAACCGTCAGGCCCAGGTTCGAGCGGCGCTCGCGCACACGAGTGACGAGCGTACCTTTCCCTGCGCCTGACGGTCCAGAAATCACAAAGAGCTTGGAATCCTGAGCGCTCACTTATTTGGTCAGCTGCTCGAGGAGCTGCTCGCGCTGACGGACGCCGAGGCCCTGGACGCGACGGGTAGCGGAGATACCGAGCTCCTCCATGATCTTGGCGGCCTTGGCCTTGCCATAACCAGGGAGAGACTCGATGAGAGTGGAAACCTTCATGCGGGAAGCGATGGGATCATCGGAGTTGAGCACGGACTCGAGGGACTTCTCGCCCTTCTTGATCTGCTCGCGAAGCTCAGCGCGAGCGTGACGTGCGGCAGCAGCCTTCTCAAGAGCCTGCTTGCGCTGCTCATCGGTAAGCTGAGGGAGTGCCATTCGTACCTCCAAATAGTTGGGTTATATCTGATTCAATAATTGGCATTTTAGCACGTAGAACGTACAAAATGCCCAATCGCGGCTCCATAGGTTAGACGATACCCGCAAAAAGTGCAATATACTGCGCCCAAAGTTAAGCCCCTGACCTGCGATTCCACACAAAGGATGGGAAAGTTTACGCAGGCACAGGGGCTATTTTGTGCTAATGAAACCCAAAAGTGGTGACTTAGGGGAATCTTTTACGCGACGTTTTCGACCAGCTCAGCGACGATGGCGTCAAAGGCGGCAACCGGATCGTCGGCACCGGTGATGGGACGGCCCACCACAATGTGGCTTGCGCCACGCTCGATAGCCTGGGAAGGCGTCGCCACGCGGGACTGGTCACCAAGGGCGGCACCCACCGGACGCACACCCGGAGTCACGATCAGAGCATCGGGACCCAGCAGTTCACGCATGTCGTGAGCCTCCATCGGCGAGCACACGATGCCATCGATGCCGTTGGCCTGAGCGAGCTTTGCCAGGCGGGCGGCCTCCTCGGCCACGGGCGACTCGACGCCGATCTCGCTCAAGGCATCCTGATTCATGCTCGTGAGCACGGTGATGGCGACGAGC